>NZ_CP040273.1:300000-541557 GCF_013393905.1 Nostoc sp. C052 | reverse complement strand
CGGTTCTCCCCTCGGAATTCCTTAGAGAGAACTCTTTCAAGCTGCGAAACTCTTGCTCTAGCAGTTCGCCAACCCAAAATTACTGGGTGGAGGTCGGCGCTTGTGCAGGGGAGCAGGGGAGCAGAGGAGAGGCTTATACAAGTTCTTTCCCCTCTGCCCAAGAGCCCCTCTGCCCCTCTGCTAACCACCATGCAAAGTTGACTTGCCAGACTATTAGCCTGAATATTCCGAAAATTTCCCTTCGTCACAGCACAAAATTGCCGTGCGAAAGCTGCACTCGACCCCATGCGCTCTAACACCGCGCTCTTGGGGCGTTCTCTGTTTTTCACTATATTTATCCCCTGATAACTTGGTTGACAAGCTCAGAGGGGGTTGTATCAGTTATCAGTCAACAGTTAACAGTTATCAAATAAAGGTCTACTCCTTATTGATAACTGGTAACTGATAACTGTTATTCGCGCTGCTACTATTTTTTGCTACAAAATTCGGGATATTTCTTAATCAAACTTAACTTTACAGAAACTTATGAATTTCAACAACAAAAATTGCCACACGAAACTGGTGAGTTTCGTGCGGCTTCTCGTATAATACAAGAAGCAGCGTGGACTTAATCTCTTTTTACCAGTCAGTGGAAACAAGTCGCCAAACTTTAACTACCACTGCTTTGGTTGCTTTGAGATAACCCCGCTCTGAAATTATTCGGTTTTTTGAGCCTTGGACAAAGCGCCTACTCTTTAGTGGCATTTTGTCCTTTAAATTTTTGGTGTTGTGTATCTCCCTCCATTTGTTGTTCGTTTTGATCTTACAGAACTTCTGGTCTTCTGGTATCTAGTGTCGTTTTGATTTTTACTTGTGACCTCCATATTTGCTAAGGATTGCTTTAGGGGTAATCGAGGGTTGGTAGCACCTCTTTCTGTGTAGGGTGTGATTACCCTGGCTCAAGCAGTACCAGGCGTGGCTGTTACTTCTGGTTTAGGCTTGCGCTGAAAAACTTACTTTTTGTATATCATTAGGTTTATCCAATACGAAGCTGTTGTCTGTTTGCTGACCGAGTTGAAGAGTGATTGTTGCTATATATTTGGGGGTAATTACTAACAGTGTCAGTCAATTTCTTCCAAACTTTGGGTTTTGTAACTGATATGATTCGTCCGTCACAGTCAATATCAAATTGCTGCCAGCTATTCTCCAGTATCTTGGGTTGAGGGAGTTCGTTGATTTTTGCGGTAATCTCTAGTTTTCCTGTAATCATGAATACCTCTGTTATGATGCGATTGGGAAATTGGATGAAGCTTTGGATGTGTATACCCATCCTTGTGGATCTGTTTTAATATACTTTTTTACCACTGGTTCTAAATTAAAGCTGATTTCTTCTGTAATAGGGTCTTTAATAGTTTCAATTAATGAGTGTTTTTCAAGTACCTCTAATGCCTTAATTAGCTCAAATTTTGAAACTGACGTTTGCGGTTCACGATTCATGTCATTTAATAGTTTAGCAAAGCCAACGTATTGTGAATTTAAAGTTACTTCCTCTGTTAAATAAATCATAATTCGCTTCTGAATTTTGCTCAATAATTGACTAAATAGATAATTCAGCATTTCTTGAAACTGGTCACTAACTAATGTAGTTGGGTTTTCAAAAAACTTTTCGGTGCTACCTCCAAAAAAGTGATGAATGCGATTAATTACTGCTTTTAATTCTGAAGGATTACCTCTATAAGTTTTGATTAAATCATTGCATTTTTCTTTATCTATTAATCCTTTGCTAGATAAAAGCTGTAACGCAGCGTCTGCCTCTAACCCTTCAACTCTAAGAAAATCGACAGGTAATTCAGCTGCTATTAGACTCTCAATTTCATCAGGAAAAACTCGACTAGTTATGATTACGCAGCTTTGACACAGCTCCTCTGTTAAACGACGAAAAAATAATCCATAGTCTCGTCGATACTGAAAGTTACTTGTTTGAAATAAAGCTTCAGATGCATCCAATACGAGCAAGCAGCGACGTGATTGCAACTGCTTGATCAATATCGAAATCATGGACTGTGTATGCTCAGGCAAGCTTGAAGATATTTCTGTGGGTTGGATTAACTCTATCAAATCACCTACTAAGTCTTGAACTAATGGTGCGTGGGCCACCGATTTCCAGATTAAACAATCGAATCTAGGTTGACACTCCAAACTAAGTTCTTCTAATAGTTTTGCTGCTAATGCGCTTTTGCCAATTCCTGCTGCCCCTACTAGCAATATGCATCTTTGCTTAATCGCTAACTCTTTTAAATGTATTAGTTCTTGTACACGACCATAAAAACTGGACACATCAGGTGATTTACTTCCAATCACTTGTATCCGATTCTTAGCAGAGTATGTTTGTTCTTCATGTATGGCATCTTGAAACTGATACTTTTTTGTTACTCTCTCTAAAAAATACCGCAAGCTTTGTTTTTCAACTCGTTCGCCATCTCCAATCGTTGTTGAAAGCATATTCCACAGGGGAGAGGCTACTCGTCGTTGCAAGTAGTTAAGACTGTAAGTCGAATTGCTTGCTACATCCTTATACTCCTTTCCATCCCAAGCTGCTTTAATAACAAGAATCTCAGGCGGAGACAAGCGTTTGCGTCTTTCGGTTAACACTAAGTTGTCTACTACAGCCAAGGCATCTTCAAAAGTTACATCTGCTGAAAATCTTTGCCCTAAAACTTTCTGTTCTTGTGAAAGAACAGAGGAAGCGTTAGTAGACTTAAGTCTTGATTCAGCACTAAAATCCATATCTTTATAATTTTTGTTGGTGTATTAAATATATATGAGGATTTTTTATTGTAGATTAGAGCTAGCTCGAGTAAAAAGTATACTGCACCTCTAAAAATATACTGCACTTTTATGATACTTGATCGTTGTTCATAATTGTTTACATTACACATTTATCATAATATTTTCTAATAAAACCACTTAGACCTTCAAATAGGTCAGCAACCCTTAGTTTCTTGCCGAGGTCTTTAGCTCGGATTTATCACTCGTTTTCTCAAAGCCTTACATAACGCAGATTCAGGCGTTTCACACTGGATTAAAATTTTTAGCTGTCAGAAATGACTGAAAGATATTTTGGGTAGAGGTTACGATGAATCTGATGCCTGCGGCAAGCGTAGCCATTGTGGGACTTATGAAAAATGTGGGTTTATGCAACTAATGTTTAAGTCTTAGCTGACCAGACTACTAAATACTACATAAAGCTGACGATTATGAGTACACATGTACAAAATAAATATTTACTAGGTAACTCTTTATGTTTTAAACCCGGAAGAGGAAGGCGCGAGGAAGTTTTGTGAGTTACTGTATCAATCCCCTATGCTCTCAGCGTCGAAATCCAGACAATGTTGAAAAGTGTGTATCGTGTGGTACTTCACTACTGATTAATAACCGTATCCGTCTAGTCAAACCATTAAAAGCGCTTACTGATAATCCATACAACTACTTTGATGTTTTTGAAGTAGATGACATTGGTACTAAGTGGCATCCAGTTCGTGAACAACGAGTCATGAAAGTTCTAAAATGGAATACACCTAAGCTTGTAGAGTTAATTGAGCGGGAATCTCTCACCTTACAACTAATTCGACACCCAAAAATTCCTCGCAGTACTTTAGATGACTATTTTACTTTTGTTCCCAACAATAGTCTTCTAACATTACATTGCTTAGTTATGGATAAATTTGAGGGACAAAACTTGGAGCAATGGATAGAATTTAATGGGAAAATTTCACAATCTCTAGCATTAGAATGGCTTAAGCAGTTAGTTGAAATTCTTGATACAGTACACCGCTCTAATTTTTTTCATCGAGATATAAAACCTTCTAATATAGTTCTTCAGGTAAATGGTCAACTGGCATTAGTTGATTTTGGTACTGCACGGCGAGTAACTGACACCTACCTGGCGAAAGTTAGTGGAAGTGGGGGAACTAGTGCAGGCAGGGGAGGAGTATATGAAATTACAGCTGTTGTCACACCTCGTTATACCCCTTTGGAGCAGATAAATGGACAAGCAGTACCTCAATCAGATTTTTATGCTTTAGGGCGAACCCTTGTACATTTAGTTAGTGGTATGTCACTGATGCGTCTGCCAACAGATAAGAGTACAGGAAATTTAATTTGGCGAGACAAGGCTTCACAGATAGACAGACCTTTCGCTGATTTTATAGAAGATTTAATGGCTCCCTTGCCAGGGCAACGCCCGCAAACTACAGGAGTAATTTTGCAGCGTTTGGAGCGTTTACCATTTAAATCAAAACTTAATCGACTAATTAAATCGAGGTCATTTAGAGTTGGTGTAGGCGTATTAGGTTTTTTAAGCATCGCTAGTTTGATATATGCGTCCCTACCTTTAGTAGCAAATTATTATCTAAATGAAGGAAAAAAAGCTCAACAAGAAAATAGGTTTGAGGAAGCAAAAAGTTATTTTCAAAAAGCAGTTAATTTGAATTACAAGTTAAATTTTATAGTAGCAACCTCTTTTTTGGAACAAGGTGAAAAATCACATAAAGAAAATCGTATTATAGATGCTGAAAAAGACTTTGAAGCAGCAGTCAAATACAATCCTAATTTAAGTTATTCAATCTCTAAGTTCTATTTTGAGCAGGCTGATCGGCGTGGAATAGCTCCTGAAATTGCTAAAAAATACTATGGACTCGCTATCAAATTTAATCCTAAAGATGTAGTAATTTACAATAACTTGGCTTTAGTATGTCAAGATTTAGGTGATGAGAAGTGCGTTAACGATAGTTATGAAACTCTGTTTAAATTAAAACCTAATGCTTGGGAAGGGCATTACGGATTGGGAAGTTTTTACGATGATCGAGGCGAATACGCATTAGCAGAAATCCAATATAAATTAGCTATACAAAATAGCAATAAAGACGCACAACCCCTTAATAATCTATCAAGATTAAAGAATATAACTGGGGATTATAATGCAGCAGTTAGTTTAGCTCTAGAAGGCTTACAAAAAACTAAAGATCCTGAAAGACAAGCTACTTTGTACAAGAATTTAGGGTGGGCGAAATTAGGGCAAAACAAATATGGTGAAGCGAAGGAATATTTAGAACAAGCGATTAAATTAGACTCCAAAAGAACAGATGCTTACTGCCTGCTAGCACAAGTGCATGAAGTTTTGGATGAAATTAATCATGCCAGGATATCCTGGGAAGTCTGCTTGCTTGCTGAGTCTAACCAGTTAGAGGTTCAGAAATGGAGAAAACAAGTATTAAAGCGGTTATTGGGAGATATTGTGCCGGAATCTTCACCATAGGCTTTTTTTTGTTCCCTAATCCCGTTATGCTACTAACTTAAAGATAACCAGACAATATTTTCAATGCCCAATCTAGCCACACCGGACTCAACAAATGAAGTAGGGAAAAAAGTCTCTAGAGTTCCATTGGTAACAATTGCATCAATAATGCTTCTATCAAACTCTGGCGGCGCATTGGCTCAACCCCAACTAGTAGCAAAGCGTGTCTGCATTAATGAAGTTGGTCGAATTATCAGTTCAGGCGATCGCTATCTAGCAGTCGGAAGTGAGATTTGTCTAGGAGATAAGATTAACCCAGCTAATGGAAGTACGGTTAAGGCTGTGTGCTATTCGAGTCGCCAGGTTTTAGAATTTCAGCAAGGTGCTGTTTTCGGTGTCTCAGGTATATGTACGCCACAACAGGTTCAAGCAGAACGACGGCAATGTACACCTCTAAATCGGAATGCCTGTCCGAAGATGAAAGGGCCAAGTGAAGATCAAGATTCACTAAAGCTGATTACTCCCTACGGAAATATACTTTTAAATACCCGACCGACAATTTCTTGGCATCCTGTTAAGAATGCTACCAGCTATACAGTAGAGATCACTAGTTACGAATTTCACTGGGAAGCAGAAGTAAAAGATACTATACTGCCCTATCCAAAAAAACGAAAAGAATTGGAGTACAGTGCTGCGTATACAATTACAGTAACTGCAAATAAAGGTGACTCTCCTATTAATTCTCCTGGAAAGTTAGTAGTCCATGTATTGCCTGAAAGTGATGTTAAACAGGTTTTAGAGGAGGTGGATGTAATTAACAAATTAGGCTTATCTGCCGACGAAGCTGCTTTTCTCGATCTAGATATTATATATATGTCAAAAGGGTTTTTAAATGAAACAATTAATTCATTAAAAGCAAGAGTGGCAGCAGGTAGTAAAAATCCGACTCTGTTTAGAGTACTAGGAGATCGTTATTTGGACGCATGGTTACTAGATGAAGCTTTTCGTGAATATAAAATGGCAGAGTGGTTGGCGAAAAGTAGTGGCAACTCTAATGAATTAGCTCAGGTGCAGTCACGGCTAAAATTGATGAAATCTCAAAGCCAACCACCGATGAGGAGGAAACCTGCCCAATAGTAAGGGTGGGAGTAATCTGGATTTGATAACAAACTTAATTGTGCAAGACTTAGTGCCTCTGTTTTAGTTTTACCATCTTTCAACTCCTTGTAAAATTCTTTCATGAGCATAGCGGTAGATTTATCATCTACGCGCCATAAAGTTGCGACAGTACTCCTTGCTCCTCCTTGGGCTGCGATCCCAGCGATTCCTAATGCCGAGCGCTTATTTCCCTTAGCTGTCTCACAACCACTCAAAACCAATAACTCAATTGCATCTTCATTGATTTGATTTTTTTGTTTGAGTAAACTGTCAAACTCTAATAAGTTGATTGGCTTGTCCCAGCTAAAAAACATTGTCAGTTGAGGAACCGAATTAAATTGAGCATGAGTTGTTAAGTGAATAATCGGAAAAGTCTCTCTACTTACTTCTTTTATAAAACGCTTATAAGTGAATTCTTCATTGAGTAACGAGAGTGAAGAATTGGTTTGCTCTTTGACGTTTGCTATTTCTTCTACCACAGATGGCAGTTCTGTCAGGTATGAAGGAGCATTTGCGGCTTTGAAGCTGGGACTAGATTTAGAGAGTCCAGCAATTAAAGCTCTTAATTGTTTTCTAAGTAAAAGTTTGGGCTGCCGAACTTTAGAACCCAAAGTCTCAGCAATGTTGTAGTGCTTCAGTAAATAATCTTTTCCATCATGAAGCAAGCCCATAGGTAAACTTTGGAAAGATGTATCTAAAGTAAACACTAATGTTCCATCTTGGGGCAAATATTTCTTTATAGGTGCAATAAGCAAATTATAAAGTGCTTGAGAATAATCAAGAATAACCTGGATTTTAGTATTAGCAAAATTCTGATCCTGTAAAGTTTGTAAAAGATGATCTGCATGAAATTTCACTAACTTTGGAGCAACAGAGTGGTGGTGAACGGATTTGTCAGGTGACTGAACAACCACCTCTATACTATTGCCTAAATCAATAATGTGAATTACTGAAGGAATGCTATCTAAATTTTTCAAATCATTCAAAGCCACAAGATTTAGCTTGCCACATTGAAGATAATTTTCCAACTTTGCTATTTGCAGTCTTTCATTAGTCTGAATTATGCGCTCCAAATTAGGATTATAATCTGTTAGGAGCAATCGCATATAGTCACGATACAAAGGCTCCACTTTTTCTTTGAATGAGAACTGTAAATCTGTATTATTTGACAAAAGATTGTTGCGAACTTGAGTCACGTTTTCAATTGCGGCACTATAAGCTTGGAGAGCCTCTTTATATTTTCCCTGCTCCTTGTACAAAATTCCTAATTCATGCTGCCATTGATAGGCAAGATCCCATGCTTGAACTGATTGAGCCAATCCCAAAGCCTGTTCAAAATATGGTTGTGACCGCTCTAGTTTTAACTTTCCTAAAGTGCCAAAACTCTCTGACTGTAATCTCTGACTATTAGTGCTTTTAGCCTTTTCTAAAGCAGATTCAGCATATTCAATAGCTAGGGAATGGAACTGTTCTCCTGGAATTTTATTTAGACTTTTAGCGAAATTCAGCTTGGCATAAACAGAATAGATGGTTGGTAGTTGAGAAAAGACGGAATTATTTTCCAACAGTAAAGCTACAGATGGCTGTATCTGTTGAGTGATTCTAGTACGGAGGGAGGCTAATTTTGTATTACTTGAATTGGTCTCTACTACCAACCACTGCTCAAGGTCTACCAGTAAGCTCAAGCGATGTAATTGAGCTTGCAATTTTATTTCCTTTGGAGCATTTGAGGTACTAATCACTTGTTGATAAATATCGAGAGACTCAAGTACCGATTGTTGAATGAAAGTGACAAATTGTTTCTGGGAAATGGGTTCTTCTATTTCAGAATATTGATTCCGTGCTTGTTTGTAAATATCCTGTTTAGTAATACCTAATGAAAGCAGAATGCCACTAGTATCAATAGAAGGGATAAACTTAGCAGCAGATAATATTTCTGACAAAACTTTTTTTGATTCATCAAGCTTGCCTAACCGACGCAAGACTTCTCCTAAGTTGTGCAATCCGAGCAAATTTAGGGGTGAAGTAGTTTGCTTATTGATGACTGCCGTCAGCAGCTTTTTCATATATTCAGTAGGTTGCTGTGGCGTATTGGCGCAAAGAGAAGTATTTGCATTTAACTTCAAAGCTGACAAAAGCGTATTACATGCACGAGGATACAAACCTAAAGTTTGCAGAGCAATATTTTCATTGATTAAGCTTTTGGTAAGTAACTTTTGATCGTTTAGTTGACGGTAAATTATTGTGGCTTTTTGCCAAGTTTCAAGGGCTGATGCTGCCTGACCTTGATTCAATTGATCGTAACCTTTTTGAGTCAACAATTGTGCCTGCTTTTGTTGTTGTGTTGCTTTATTTACCTCCTGAGCTAATATAAAGGATGGTTGGGTAATAACTATGAATAAGCCGAGAATGACTAACAATAAATACTTGAACCAATACCAATATTTAAGCATTTTCGCTCCATTACCAGTCTTGCTTATACAAAAAAATTTTAACGACACGCCAAGGCAGATAATGAGCTATTAGGGGTTGCTGTATTGTTTTGTGCAGTTAAGACGACATTCCCATCAAGATTTATTATCCAACCCTGAGCTTCTATTATCTGTATAGGTTCTTCAGTTTGTGATGCCTTCGATGCCTCTAAGTTATTATTATTGTGGATTGAAACAGAGTTATTTTGCTGTTCATAATTCATATATGGCATATCATCAGAATTAGCTGGCAGTCCACCGGTGCCAACATTCACAAATTTACTGATTGGCATATCTGAATTTTTTTGACAAACTGATGCTATTTGAGGAGCTACTGGAATCGATTCTGATTTGAGTTTAGTAGGATAAATTTCACCACCAGTATTGTTAATGCTAACAGTGCCGTTAATTCCGTATTTAGAACTTGCAGAAATTTGACTGTCACGAGCAATAAAAAGTCCTCTAGTATTAATTAGTACATTTCCTCCATACCCATAGAAAGCATTGGCAGCAATACTGCTCTTCCCCCAAGCACTTAATATATCTGCATTGATGTTTATATTACCGCCATTGCCTCTACTACCTGCGGTCGTCGTTACAATACTGTAATTACTTAGCTGCAAATACCGTGTATTCACGAAAATATTACCGCCTTCGCCGTTAGCAGTAGTTGCTGTAATGGCACTTTTTTTGTTTAAAGAAACAGAAACAGCATTGATTCTGAGTGTTCCAGCATCGTTAGAACCGTCATTTCTCACGTTAACTTCAGCACCGTCTGTAACACTCAACTGACCAGTATTAATCGTCACGTTTCCAGATTTTCCAGAAGGCACTGAAGGGAGTCTGTATAACTTTTGCAAGATTGGAGAGACGATATTAGCACTGGAGATCACCAAACTAGGCTCTCCAAAACCAAGTATCTTACCACTTACCTCTACAGATTTAAAGGCGTTAATCGTAACACTACCGCCCTCCCCACTTGCTAAAGTAGAAGCGTCAACCCTCCCGCCATCTTGAACCATCAACTTTGATGTACTGATTGTTAGGCTGCCAGCTTTGCCAGCATTGAGCGATATGGAAGATAAAATACTTGGCTGAAAGGTTATTGGTGAAGCTCCTATTATTTCTAGAGAGTCAGTTGCACTTACAGTGACATCTCCTCCTCTACCAGTTCCAAAGGTTGAAGAGGACAAGTTACCTCCATCCGTGGCAACGAATTGTCCTGTTGACACTGTAATATTGTTTGCGTTTCCAGAATTGAAAGTTGCAGTGCTGATAGTACTAAAAACAGCAGGGTCAAAAGGCGAAACCCCAAGCAATTGTATAGAATCAGAGGCATTCACATTTATATTGCCACTTGTTGCAGCACCAAAGGTTAAATTATTTATTTGTCCTCCATTTTTAATAATTACCTGTTTGGTTGAAATTGCAATGTCTCCAGCTTTGCCAAATCCCAAAGTTTCGCTCCGCAAACCACCAGCTGTCCTAGCAATTGGATCGCTACCACTCACTGACAAAGACTCCGAAGCATTCACGTTTAGTGTGCCTCCTGGTAGTGTTCCTTGATTTTGATTTAAGATTACTGAGCCATCTGTAAGCGTAACTCTGCGTCCCTCTATCTGTATAGATCCACTGCCAATGCCACTAGTATCAACTAGAGCGCGTTTTGAGAGGTTAATATCTTGGAAATAAGGTACATTTTCATAGCCCAGTTTCCAACCAGAGGTCGTCGGATTAATACTGACTGAACCATTGCTGAGGCTACCCAATTCAATTCGCCCTCCCCTAGCTGTTATTACACCTCCCTCTAAAATTACATCGCCACCAACAATTGCTAAAGTTCTTTCTGGTTGCACTTGTAAATTTGCGGCGTTACTACTTGTGATCAGAGGAGAAAAAGGAGGGCCAATTAGATTGTGACCTGTACCTTGGATGCGAATTGTACCGGGATTGCTATTAATTTGCAGTCCAATAGGCACACTTACTGTTAGTAAAGGATTAGGTTGGGGATTGTTTGTACTAAATTTAGTATCATCAGCAAAATTAATTTGATTTGCAGTAGTAGCTAGAAATGAACCACCAATATTTAATTTGGCATTATTACCAAAAACAATGCCATTGGGATTGAGCAGAAACAAATTAGCCGTGCCATTGGCTTTGAGAATGCCATCTATATTAGAAATAGACTTCCCAGTAATACGAGTAATAATGTTTTGGATATTTATATTGTTGTTAAAGTAAGCTTCATTTCCAGTAAGCACGGAAAATTGTTCAAAACTGTGGAACAAGTTGCTCCCTTTTATAGTACCACCTTCTATGCGGTTGGTATTACCTTCATGTTCAACATGGGAATTGGTAGGTAGTGTTGTATCTGGTATAATCTGTGCATTAACTGGCACTGAAATGAGTAGTAAATAAGACATAACACCGCTTTTAAAACCCGATAACGGAACAGTATATAGTTTCAAAAGACCTCTTTCATATTTAAAATAAGGTTTGAATACTTGTAGGTTAAAACTTGTAAAGTCAGCCAGTTCATCTAAATGGCGCACAAGAATATAGCATTATTGTGCAACTTAAATATTCGTAATTGAGTAATTGAAATAGTACAATACAGCGATCAAGCTTAATCTTAATAAGCGCTCAGTTGGGATATTCATACTTCATAAACAGCACAAAAGCTTTCGTTAACCTCTTTCGTAATTGGGATAGTCCAAACTTTGGTTTGAGGGATGGTGGTAAATCTTTAAAATTAACGGATACAAAGCCTATTTTAATGTAAAAGTTCACCAATTGATGTTTTAAGCATTTTAAATAAAGCGGTTGACTAGCTTGATTAATTAAATGCTGTATTAGAACAGTCCCTAAACCACGGTTTCGCCAAGCCGGTGCAACAAATAAACTGCCTAGCTCTTGTGCTAAGTGAAAGTTTCGGAGCTGTCCGAAGGCTACTAAATGTCCATCACATTCAATGACCCAAAATTGCTGCCATCTTAATTGACTGGGGTCTAGCCTTGCTCTAAACACAAAAAATACTATTAACCACATATCAAAAGGCTTGGCTTTACGAAGAACATACTCAGGTGGCAACGAAAAATTACACTGTATCATTTGTCAAGCCATAATTGGACAATCGCAATGTACCTTGAATGGTTGAATTTTTTTTACCAAAATTATGGGTTTTGTCAATTTTTTGTGAGTGCTTTAGATGCGCCGACACTGCAAAAGAGCTACTTTTGTTTGATCCTTGAGCGCACCAGTATTTCATTACTAAAGTACTTTGATATTTTTTAACCACAACCAACCACAACCAGCCCACCAACTAAGTCTGCATGGTGCTTGTTACGTATTCAAGCGTTAGTATAGGTGTTGAAGTTAGCAGTATCAGGTATCTGTAGGTTGCGATCGCGGATACTGCCTTTGCTTATAAGCTTTAATTTGGCAATTTTTGGAATGGCAGCAATGTATTTTTTGTAACTCATAAAAATTAGGGAAACTCAGCTAAATCGGGAACACAGGAAACACAACAGACAATTGTTCTTCATTGAAAGCAGTTGCTTGTATTATTATTGACAGCATTGCTAACTACTGACAAAAGTAGTTTTTTGCGACAAAACCTTCTTTTGTCAGAATTGCTAATTTCGGACTACGTTAGCAAGGGAAAATCATGATTTTTATCGTGAACTTAAGCTGCAAACATTTATTAGCTTGATATTAGATGTTTAAACCCTGAGAAAATTTTGATAAACAGGAAAGCTTATGACTGTCAGTTGCGAGAACGGTTAATCTTTAAACATATATGCTCAACTTTCTCAACAACCAAAAACTTTGCCTTCAGCTTAAAAAGCAAATATACTCTTTATTCGCTTTGGATGTAACGAAAGTTCATATCCCCCTTGTAGCCAGAAGCTTTCGCAAGATCCTTAAGGTTTTGCACGCCACTATACTGATGTCCATTGATAACCCAAGTTGGTACACCTGGGACTTTCGCCGCATTGCACAAATCTGGGTGGGGATTGATACCTCTCTTATCGCACTCCACTTTGATGCTGTTGTTGATGATCTCGTAGGCTTCTTTACCAAAGAGTAATTTTTGTTCATGACAGTGAGGACACCACCAAGCGACGTATTCTTTTGCACCGATGTTCACCAAATGCTTCGCCAAGGCTAGTTCTGCCTCCCCAGAAGTGGTGGTGATTTCCCAACCGACTCCAGTCTGAGGCCGTTCTTTGGGCAGGAAGAAAATAATTGATGGGGACTTTTGGTTGTCTGTTTGTTGAGCGATATCTGTCAGCATTGCAGAGCCAGAACTCGTACCAACGCAGATAATCGAGAGCGGTAAGAGTGCAAGGAAAAAAGGGTGTTTGATAGCCATATTAGATATATACTACCCTCATTGAGCCACACCAGTAGGAAGTAGACGAGAATTCCAATAACAGTATTGATCAGTGCAAAGACTCTTGGTGTCATCTCGGATTGACGGAGTATCAGCCATTGCGCCAGACTGAGAATCACACCAAAGATGACGGCAGCGATCGCACAAAGAATAACATTACCTGTCCAAGTGAAAGGATCTACTCCAAATTTAATGATTAGTGCGATCGTAATCGGGGCAGAGAGCAAAAAGCTCAGGAGTAAGCTAGCACTAATCGCAAGAAACCAGTAACGACCGAGATAACCCAGGCGAAATTCTAACAACGACTCTTGTACTCCAAACAAAGTCATCCAAAATGCAATACTCGCGGTCAAATAATCAAGCATTAGCCGTTGTTTTACACGTGTGTTGAAGAGGGTATTTTCTAGAATACGCCCAAACAGTATTTTGTTGTTATGGTGGCTCTGGTGTAGTGTTTTTTTTTTGATAATTGCTCTATGAGATTTTTCAATGAGTTTTATATTTGGTAGTGCTTTAAGGCTGCAAAATATAAAAAGCAACGAAAAACCCCATCCTTCATACAGGTTGGGGGGATAGATAAAAAACATATATTCTATGATGACACAACTCAATATTTGTTCGGCTGCTGTCAGCCTGGAGGTGGAATAATGAACAAACCACCATCCAGACGCAAGAAAGTTATCCCTGGGGCATCTGAGGAACCAAAGCCAGCCGCCGACTCTGTAAAGGAAAATACTTCTGAACAATACAACCCAGCCTCAGCAACGATTACGGTTACTGCTGTTGAAATAAGAGAGTTGACTCTTGAAGAACAAAGCTTACGCCTACACTTGGAACGCCGTGTGGAGAGAGCATTTTTGGAGGCAGGACAAGCGTTGATGGAGTTAAGGGACAGACGGCTGTATCGTTCCACACACCGTACTTTTGAAGAATACTGCCGCGAACGCTTCAATTATAGTCGTGACGTGGCGTACTTGAAGATTTCGGCAACTGTGGTTTATGGGAATCTTCAAAAGTTTTTGCCGACCAATGGTCGGCAAATTCCAATGCCGACCAACGAACGACAATTGCGCTTTTTGGCGAAAGCAGAGTTGGAACCGACTGTGCAAGCGGATGTCTGGCAGCAGGCAGTAGAACAAGCTGGCAATAAGATTCCCTCTGGTCGTATCGTGAAAGATGTTGTAGATAGGATACGCGAAAGGACGAAAGTACCCAATCCTTACCATATTGGTGAAATTTGCATTCTTCTGCCAAAAGATAACCCGGAACTGAGAGGTAAAGGCGGTTATTGGGGCGTGGTAACTCATGTTGGCGAATATAGTTGTACAGTCCAGACATGGGACGGCGATTATACCGTGAAGATTGAACACCTGAAATCACTGGAATTGCTTGATGAAGATTGCCAATTCATGCAGCAGCTATGTGTGAGGTTACAGCAGTTGCATCAAGTGGCCAGCCGTGACTCTTCTGTGGATTGGCTGTTGCAGGGGTTGGGGAAACAAGCTAAACCTTATTTATCTTCGTTGCAAGCGAAGCTGCTGGCGGCTATGGAACGGGAGTACAAAATCGAGTGGAGGCAACAGAAATGATGGTGCAGTGAGGAAACAATAGGTTAATCCAACAAATACACAATGCAATAGTGCAATAAATAACTTGTTGTATGAAAGCGGTAAGCGATCGCTTCAGTTTCAAGCCGTTATTATGCTCCCCTACTAAGCGGCGAAAACACTTGTGCTGAAAGGATTATTCCCGGCTTATTGAACGGATGGCTTAACGTGTATAAAAACAACAAGAATAGTAGATGATAATCATGCCTTGGAACCTAAAGCAATTATCCCAGTAATGCAAATCCAATGGTCTATTTTTCTCATTTCAGTAAATTCACTGCAACAGTATTTATCTAGAAAGGTACATAAAAGTATAAGTTAACTTTCAGGAAAATTACGATGAATTTTACAGAGTCTATCAAAAATGAGCTAATTTATTCAGGTATAATTGACCAAACTTTGAAGGTAGGAGATATTATT
This sequence comes from Nostoc sp. C052, assembly GCF_013393905.1. Lineage (GTDB taxonomy): Bacteria > Cyanobacteriota > Cyanobacteriia > Cyanobacteriales > Nostocaceae > Nostoc. The sequence goes on along the minus strand of NZ_CP040273.1, from coordinate 526,230 downwards.
CCTAATTTCATTCTACCTAATGCTTTCAGCGAAGCAGTAGAATTACAAAAACTACTAGTTAGTGGGCCTGTAGTTATTTCCTTTTTTCGAGGTTCTTGGTGTCCTTTCTGTAACTTGGAACTAGCAGGACTCCAACAAGCATTACCTGCAATTAAAACATTAGGAGCATCAATAATTGCTATTTCACCTCAAACTACTCGTCATACCATATCAACTGTAGAAAAACATGAACTAACTTATGAAGTATTGAGCGATCGCAGCAATATGATTGCTCGTCAATTTGGAATTGTGTTTCAAATCCCGGAGTATCTAAGACCTATATTAGAGTCAAAGGGTCATGTGTTACCTAGATACAATGGAGATGAATCTTTTGAACTACCTATTCCAGCTACATTTGTAGTTGATCGAGACGGAAAAATCGTTTATGCTTTTGTTGATGCAGATTATACTAAACGGTTAGACCCAATTGAAATAGTGAGTATTCTAAGAAATATTCCTATAGTTAGCAAAAGCTAGTACAGTACGGCGTAAATAAACCACCCATTCCAAATCAATACAACTCTTCGAGAGGCTACGCCTTAAGCGTAGCTATGCCGCAGGCTTTACGGCAAGCTCAGTAACCATGAAATGTTTAATGCTGCATTCATTTTTAATTCTGCCCTGCGGTAGCAGTATATTAATTTTAGATTTCACTATTTTTTCCAATTCTTAGATAATATTCAGTTTTATACTATACTCATCTCAGGATAATCTGTCACTCTAATAATTAAAATCAATCAGGCAGTATTGAGAAAATATTTACTTATAAAGTATCTGTCTGATTTGATGAGTTTCATTTAAAATTATCATAAAAGAGTTGTCAAAGATATGCAAAACGCTAATCTACAAAAAGCGACATTTGGAGCAGGCTGTTTCTGGGGAGTTGAAGCAGCATTTCGTCAAGTAAAAGGAGTAACTTCTACAGCAGTTGGTTACAGTGGCGGACACTTTGATAATCCAACCTACGAAGATGTCTGTAGAGGAAAAACTGGACACGCTGAGGTAGTGGAAGTGGAATACAATCCAGCAATAGTATCTTATAATGAACTGCTAAATGTGTTTTGGAATAAGCACAATCCCACAGTATCAAACCATCAGGAGCTAGATGTTGGTTCTCAATATCGGTCAGTGATATTTTTCCACACTCCAGAGCAGGAATTATTAGCAAGAGCCTCCAAAGAGCAGCTTGAAAATAGTTCTCGTTATCACAAAAATCCAATTGTGACGGAGATTGTAGCTGCATCACAATTCTATAGAGCAGAAGAGTATCATCAGCAATATCAAAAGAAGCATGGACGAGCGTCTTACAGGATAGGTTAATCTTTTACTGGATTGAGGGGATCTTAAAAGCTGAATGCTGCAAATCCCCTTACTTGCTATACATATTAGGGAACTTTGCTTGAAGTTTAGCCAGTTTCGGCAAGTCATTCACTACCACATAGCGATCGCTCGGATGATGCACGATATAATTCTGATGGGATGCTGCCGCCTGATAAAAACCTTTCAAAGGATCTAATTTCGTCACAATTGGCTTATCGAAGATTCGCGATTTGTTGAGTTGAGCGATATATTCTTGTGCAGCCTGTTTCTGCTCATCGTTAGCAAAAAAGATCGCCGAACGATATTGCTTACCTGAGTCTGGGCCTTGTCGATTTAACTCTGTCGGGTCATGGGCTACCAAAAAGTAGACTTTTAGAAGCTGATTATATGATATTTTTGATGGATCATAAGTGATTTTTACGGATTCAGCATGATTAGTTAATCCAGCACTGACAAGTGTGTAGTCTGCGGTTATTGCATCACCCCCAGAAAAGCCAGAAACGACATCAGAAACACCTAATAGATGCTCAAAAACTGCTGACATTTCCCAGTAGCAGCCACCAGCGAAAACCGCTACTTGCTTTCCCTGCGGTGCAACAGTCGAAATATCAGTGGCGGGAGCAGAAAGCATCAGACGAGATGCACCGTATAGGAGTACAAAAGTCAGCGAAATGATGGACAAGTTGCGTAATAACTGACGGGAGAGAGTAAAGTTATAAATTGACATGAGGTTGTGAACTCCTTTATTTAATAGACGAAGAACCGAGTTTATTCAGCTATTTTGTCATTAGATAGCAATCTTCAAAACCAACTCTGCGATAAAAACTTTGGACAGAAGTATTTTTCTGCTTATAGATATTCATGACTGGTAGGCTGACGTTGGCATAATATTAAGCCGAACCAACCTTGAGAATCTGACCAGATTTGTAATGGCTGGAGTGCATAATTCTCTAAAACAGAAACTAAAGTTGGTAGATGAAACTTGCGGGATATTTCGGTACGAATTGTTTCCCCAGACTGGAGAGAAACCTGATAATCCAAAGCTTCTAGGACTGCGGTTTGATTTTTGAGACTTCGTAGATGCATTTCAATTTGGTGAGCTACTGGGTTGTAGAAAGCCCAATGTTCAAATTGGTTGACTTCAAAATTACCTTGAAAGCGTCGATTGAGATGATGCAAAATATTTAAATTAAAAGCTGCTGTTATAGATTGGGAATCATTATAAGCTGCCTCGATAATTTCTATTGGCTTTTGCAAATCCACCCCAAATAAAAAGAATTCTCCAGGTTTCAATGTTAGTTTAATTTGAGTGAGAAAGTCGCTGCATTCTTGCTCATCTAAATTCCCTAGCGTACTCCCCAAAAAAATTAACATTCGATTCTCGAATTCAGCAGGTGGAAGCTGTGCTAGAGCTTGTTCGTAAGTTCCTGCCAAACCACAAAGTTTTAATTTCGGGTACTGATGAAGTAAATCCAAGGCAGTAGCTTGAAGAATTCCGGCACTAACATCAATGGGGAAATATTGCAGTTCTTGTTGAAATTGACTGTACGCATCTAACAATAGCCGAGTTTTGCGAGAACTACCACTACCTAGTTCTATCAAGGTACATAAACCTGTCATTTGGGCGATTTCTAGGGCAGATGTTTCTAAAATTGCTTGCTCGGTGCGAGTTGGATAGTATTCTGGCAGTTCACAAATTTGCTCAAATAGTTCTGATCCTTGGTCATCGTATAAGTAACGGCATGGTAAGGTTTTAGGTTGATTGCTTAGTCCTTGAATAATATCTGTGTCTTCCTGAATTGATAGCTGAGACGAATGTAAATTAATCCAGCGAAAACGAGAATCTTCTTTTTGTTGAATCCTCAATTTATTACTCTCCTTGAGTTATTTTTGTATTGAGATATAGCGATTCACATTCAAATGTAGTACAACGTTAAATTGCAAGGTGTAGGGGCAATTCATGAATTGCCCCTACAGGTATGCCTCACATCAATGAGAATCCCTATATTGAGATACAGACTTATAGCCCAATACGCTTGGGTTAAAGCCTACTGGTAACAATTTTGGGTTTTCGAGGCGCGATAAATCGCCGTCTCTAGAAGTGTTTTGTTGCTCATTCTGAACTGTATTGACTTATTCACAGCAAATGCTTGTCGCTTGACGATTTCGACGTTGATTCTCTACAACTAATTGTGAGTAGGGAAAGGCTGTTTGAGGATATTTATACAGCGCTTTCATATAGGAATGTGTGGGGGTGCTGTCTAAATAAAAGTAATATTCCTTAACATCTTCACCGTGATTACCTTCACTACCAGTTAGACCAAAAATTCTTTCTTTGAGAATAGCATCTTCACCATTCCAAAGAGCGATCGCAAAACAAAGGCGTTGATGATTATCAGAAATACCAAAAATTCCATCTTCACCCCAACGGTAAGCGCGAGAACGAGCCTGATCGTGGGTGAAATAGTCCCAGGCTGTACCGTTGGGGCTGTAGTCTTCGCGTACTTTTCCCCATTGGCGATCGCTTAAATAAGGCCCCCATCTGCGCCAATGGGCTATGTGATGTAAGGCTTCTGCTAATCTGATTTCTTCTTGGGTTGGAGTTGTCATCATCTCACCCTCTGCATATCTGCACTTTATTTTAATTAATTTGCTATATTGAGTATCACGTTTTTATCAAAGATGGGGCTGATATTTTGATTAAAATTTGCTAGGTGAATTGATAAATAAAAATCTAGGATACACTCAGCAGAAATTTATATTAAGTTTTATTAATAATCTAAACGTTGAACTCTGGGATAATAGATATGGATAGACACCGCAAGATACTGGTTAATAATTATGAGAAAATTGCTGATGAACTACTTACTAAAGCAGTTACTCCTTATGGTGCTAGAGTTTGTCCAAAGGTCGGATTGTGATAGATAATATGCTTGATATTACTTGATTATCAGAGAAATTTATTAAATATCCAACACCAATTTTGCCGTTCCAGGTTGAGAAATACAAATCAACACCGAACCATGATCAGTTGTTGCAGTTGGTTCTTCTTGGTAAGCAACTACACCTTCGCGGATTTTACACATACAAGTACCGCAAACACCTACACGACAACTAAAAGGTGGATTAATATCATTGGCTTCGGCAAATTCTAGGATCGTGCCATCACTAGGTTGCCATGTCAAAGTTTTGCCAGATTTTGCAAAGACAATTTCTGCAAATGTTTCATCTCCAGTTGCAATCGCAGTTTGTTTCTCAGACTGAGTTTTCATCGGTTTACCGAAAGATTCAAAGAATACTTTACTGTCAGGTACTCCCGATTCCTTCAAACCTTGCATAACAGACTGCATAAAAGATGGAGAACCACACAAAAAATACTCAGCTTCTTGTCGTACTAACTCTTGAATCAGAGCAGCATCAACATAACCAACACTGTGGTATTTACCTCTATCTTCAGGTGTAGGACGACTATAGCGAAAATGCACATTCAGATTATGATTTTGTCGAGAAATTTCCCTCACTTCATCTCGAAAAGCATGGAATTTACCATCTTTAGCACCATGTACGAACCAAATAGGACGAGTAGGATTAAGAAGACTACAAGCTTTAGCCATACTAATCATTGGCGTAATTCCCACACCATTGCTAATCAAGACTGCGGGGATAGATTTCTGCACATCTAAAACAAATTTACCGTTTGGTGGTTTCGCTAGAATTACTGAACCTTCTTGAATGCGATCGTGCATAAAATTAGATGCTATACCGGGCATAACATCTAATCCATTCGGTGCAGGTTCCCGCTTAATTGAGAGACGATAGTATTCACAGTTTTCAGAATAATCAGAAAGCGAGTAAGTACGAATTACAGGCTTATTCTGTTCAGGTATATCAAGTTTGATGGTTAAAAATTGGCCTGGTTGAAAGTTGGAAATTTCCCCTTTATCTTCAGGTTGTAAATAGAAAGAGGTAATTTCTTCACTCTCTTTCACCTTACGAACAACGACAAAATTTCGCCAATCTTGCCAAACATGACTATCTGATGCTTTGAGGTCTGGAGTAGATTTGTTTCCACTTGCTTTGCTTGTATAAACTAAGCCAAATACTGCACCACTAGCTGTTCCAAACAGTGAGGAATAGACACCAAATTGATAGGCAGATTTAGCTTTGGCATTGGTTACTCCAATTACAACAGCAGCAGATAAGGTGATTACTGAACCAACTGTAGCTGCTGCGGCTATACTTCTGACTAATGGATTCTTAATTCTTCCCAGACTTTCTAGCATCGTTGTTTCCTGTCTAATATTTTTAGTGATGTTGGGCTATAACTGCGAAGATTCAGCAGGTGGAGGAATAATTTCCAGACCATACCTCGGAGCCGTAGCCAAAACTTTTTCGATGTCTGCGGGACTGACAGTAGGTGATGAAATCGTTTCTGAAACTGGCACACCCACTTCTATGAAAAACTTCTCTAAACCTGCCGGCGTTACCCAGCACAACAATTTTGCTGGCTCTAAACTGATGTTTGTAAACCTATGAAGTTGACCTTTAGGAGAATGGAGAAAGGTTCCAGGAGTTGCTAAAACTATTTGCTCATCAAGCTGAAATTCTAATTCTCCCTCTTGAAGATAAAAAGCTTCATTTTCGTGACTATGTATATGGGGAGGTGTACCGCTTTGTGGTTGAACAATAATTTCAACTAGAGCGTAGGCTTGACTAGTATCTTCACCTACTGCCTTAAAAGTATACAAATCCCCAAGCACCCAGTAAGAAGAACCTTGTCTTGGTTGCTGTAATACTCCTTGGAGATTAATTGTCATGGTGATTTCCTCGTTATCATTTACTGTATTGATTAGGGATTAGGTAACTTGTCGCTTAACAACCATCTTTTATCTACTTCTGGGTGACGATAGCCACAGCGAAAGATACAGCGTTTGTTGTTGTGGTGATGGAGTTTAGCGCATCTTACAGCCCTTTTTCCTTTCAGCCTGATATAAAGTTCGGCTGCTAAGAGCATCCCTAAGAGTGGTGCAGTGAAATAAACCCAGATGGCTGTCCAATTGTGAGATGGAATTGCCGATGCTAGGGTACGGGCTGGGTTCATGCTCGTACCTGACAATGGTGCTTCTACTGTGATATAAGTTGCAATCATTACTCCTGCAAATATGCCTGTAAATGGTGCTAGTTTGGGGGTATTGGATGCAAACAAAATCATCAGCATTACTCCAAAAGAAATCACCAGTTCAGCGAAAAATGCCACACCTGCACCACCCGCACCAGGAATTGTGACAATATAATTTATAGATGGATTGGTAACTGCATCTTTAAACACCACTACAGCAAATAGCAATCCTAGTAATTCACCTATAAAGTGAGCCAGGATGTAAAAAATAACATCCCACGGTTGAATTTTACCGAGACGAAAGAAAGTGAAGGTGACAACCGGATTGAGATGTGCGCCTGATTGTTTACCCCAAGGAGAATAAATAATACAAATAGCAATTAATCCCATCGCCACGCCAATGATAAACCGTCGTAAAAGTGGATCGGAAATTGCTTGTGGAATTGGTGAAGCTGGATGTTGTAACAAGGTAGTCACCACCACCGCAGAAATCAGAAATATCCCCAGTCCCGCAGCTTCCATTAAGTATTCTGGATAATGTTTCCGTAGTGTCTGCATCATAAGAATTTAAGTAATTGGGGTAGCTTTCACTTCACCAGTCTGGGCATTACGACTTAGTTGCAGGACGGTATCCATTGCATCTGTACCCATCCGAGCAGCTATTTCCGGGCAGGGTTTACTGGCATAGGTGTTAACTTGGATATTATCTTTTTTCTCCAAGCTGACTTCTTGTCGCCCATATTTCAAGACAGTTGACATCCAAACTAATTCGTCCATAAACCTTTCCATACGGCGAATGTAGGTTGGTTTGTCAATCAAATTACCCGACTCATCAAATAATTTTTGAACGTTGCTAAAGTTAAGGTCATAGAAAATAGTCATTAGCCCCAACTCCCGCATCACAGGTAAGAGGTTTTGGATTACTCTTGTACCACCAAAGGGGCCTGCGGAAACGCCGCACAGTCCAACGGCTTTATGAATGTATTCTTTAAGGCAGGTGTCAAGTATATGTTTGAGTAAACCCGGATAACCGTGGTTATATTCTGGTACAACGATAATTAATCCATCTGCCCGTTCCATAGTTGCAGAAAATTGAGGGTTTTTGAGTGGTTCACCTGCATCATCATTAGCGATCGCTATATTTCTAATATCGAGCAGTTCAGTTTCTAAGCGATCGCGTGCTGCAACCTGCTCAACGATAAATTTAGCAACGTGTTCACTCTGGCGACCTTGACGAGAAGTACCAAGGATAACTGGAATAAATAAGGATGAATCTGACATAGTTTTTCTCCCTACTGTTCTTGATAGTTCCAAAGTAGTCCACCATCCGCAAAGAAGGTGCTACCTGTAATGTAGTCAGCATCGTCAGAAGCCAGAAACGCTACTAAAGAAGCAACATCTTGTGGTTGACCCAAGCGACCAAGCGGAATATTTTTTAATAGCGCACCCAACTTTTCTGGGTCATTCAACAGCTTAGTATTAATCGGAGTTTCTATTGCTCCTGGTGCAACATTATTAATCGTGATCCCCAAAGCACCCAACTCAACAGCTAAGTTACGAGCGAGCATTTTCATTCCGCCTTTGCTAGCACAGTAAGCTGTGAAATTGGGAAATGGTAGTTCTTCATGCACCGAATTAATATTAATAATTTTTCCAGTTCGTTTAGTTTCAATCAGGTGTTGTACAAAGGCTTGAGTGGCAAAGAAAACACCTTTTAAATTGACATTCATTACAGCATCATAATCTGCTTCTGTGACATCCCAAAATGGTGCGTGTTTTTCAATGCCAGCATTATTTACCAAAATATCTAGCTTGCCGAAATGGTTAATACTTTCTGCAATCAGTTGACGCACTTCATCAACACTACCCAAATCTGCCTGAAGTGTATAACCATGAGATTTTGGACACTGAGCTATATGACAATTACCACCAATCGCCTCCACCTTTGCTAAAGTATCCTCTGCTCCTTCTGGGTGAGAACGATAGTTAATTACCACATTCGCCCCTGCTTGAGCTAGACCGAGAACAATTCCTTGTCCAATTCCTTGACTGCTCCCAGTTACTAGGGCAACTTTTCCTTCTAGCTTCATAAACTTTCTCCTGGTGATTGATTTTTAAGTTGTTAGTTAATATTTACTAACTCAAACTAGCAGCGCCAAAAGTAGCATTAAACTTGCGACACCAGATAGCGATGGATTTGTAGTCTGCTAAATTAATGTTTTGAGGAATGGAATATGTTTGAGCGCCACTATATTTTTTTAGGGGAGCGATGATAAAATAATCTCCATTTTTTAATGGATACGATGGTGGCTTAGTTGAATTAATCACGTTATCTGAACGATGCAAAATTACTACTAAATCTGGCCCTGATTCAGAAGTTTTAAATGACTCATCAAGCTCTAGAAATGATTTGCCGTCTTTAGTGGTAATACTAGCTTTTCCTTGAGTTTTTTGTTCTCCAGAAACAAATATGCCTGACTTAATAGCAGTTGAATTTAGAGATTGTGCTGACTTGCCTAACGGTTTCGCCTGAGTTGAAGACACGGGAACAGAGGCATTTACAGCTATAGGACTTTTATTAGCCTGGTTCTTTGAGACTTCGGGCACGCAGCCAACCATAACAAGAGAAGACAAGCTCAGTATAAATAAATGTCTTAATTTCATAATTTCAATTCCTCAAAGCCTCAATCAGCAATATAGCTGTTGGCTTGAACTTTAAACTGATTATTGCTTAAATAATTTATCTAAGAATTATGAATAGATAAGGATTGATATTGAAAAAACTGATATTTCCCTTAGAAACTTCTTACAGATTTCTCAGCAAAATTTAAATTTTTAAGTTCCGGGTGATTAAATGTAAAAAAATATACGGTAATTTTTTAATAATTAGCCTGATGTTTGCTTGCTATTTGTTGTATAAATTTATATTGATTTAAGTAAAAATTCATGCTTTTTCTGCATAAATAGCACATTTATCTAGTAAAATTTCCCTATCAAAATTATTAGGATATCCAGAGTTAACACCTGGAAAATCCAATATTTAATATTTGATTTTTTAACTTATTTTGCTAAACCATGCAACAAGCATCCATGAGCAAAGCCGATGATGAAGAAATGTTGTTGCAACAGCCTTGGCAGAGGGAACGGCAGATAATAGCACGTTTGTCCTCTTTGAACTATCGCACTGGTGAGATAGGTAGCTATTTACATAACATTGCCTGTGGAGTCAGCGAACTGATTGCAGTTGATTGGACGGTTGTTACCTTTTGCCAAGAAGGGTTTGAAACTATTCTAGCGAGTAGTCTGGAAATGTCCGAAGATACACCTCGTGTTTATGCACTGCATGGTAGATTGATTGCTACAGTTATGCAAATTGGGCGCACATTAGCTGTTGAGGATGCTGTGGCTAATCCAGAATATGGTAAACCTGCGCCAGGTTATCGAGCATATTTAGGTATACCCTTGCAAACTACCGAAGGTCAAGTCTTCGGTACTGTTTGCTCTTTTCATCGGCAAGCAAGGGAATTTACCAAAGAAGAAATCCAAATTGTGGAATTGTTCGCCGAACGTGCTGCTACTGCGATCGACCATTACCATCTTTACCAGCAGCAGTGCCAATTTAATCATATCCTGGAGACTGAGGTAGAAAAACGCACCGCAGAACTACAAGCAGCCCAAGCCAAGCTTTTAGAACAGGAACGGTTGGCAGCTATTGGTGAATTTGCGGCGATGATTGTGCATGAAATTCGCAATCCACTAACAACAATGATTATGGGATTGAAGTATTTTAAAAAAACTGTTTTGACTGAAGCGGCTCTTGAGCGATTATCGCTGGCACTTAGTGAGGCTAGTCGGTTAGAAAATCTGCTGAGTGAAATTTTGCTTTATGCCAAACCCCAGGTATTGCAACTGTGTGAATTGGATGTGAATGAATTTATTTGTGAATTACTGATGCCAATGTGCGAGATGCCAGAAGCGCTCTCACGGCAAATCGAATTTATTCCAGCGTTACCTACAGTCAAAATCTTAGGAGATAAAGATAAGCTAAAACAAGTGTTTATTAATATTGTTCGCAATGCTTGTGAGGCAGTCTCAGCAGGAGATGGGATTAAATGGGAAGTGGATAGTTCGTCTCCTGATAAAATCTGCATTAATGTCTGCAATGGTGGTGAGCCAATTCCTTCAGAGGCTTTGTCAAAGCTAACGCAGCCGTTCTTTTCCACAAAACCAAGCGGTACTGGGTTGGGGCTTGCCATTAGCAAACGTATTGTCAATGCTCATGGTGGAGAATTATCTATTGAATCTGACACCGTGACAGGTACTAAAGTCAGTGTTCAATTACCTCTAGTTGTTCTTGGGAGCCTTTAAACAGATGGTATTTTTGACGGCTGGAGGAATGAAGACAGAACTTAAAGAGTTTACAATCTTGTGTAAGTGAAGTTGTCGCTAAATATACTTGCAGCAAACAGAAAAATCAACCCATAGCCAATGAAGTTAATTGTCTTGCGGAGGTGATAGCGGGTATCATTATCCTGAATGTAGCGGGGTACAGAGTTACTTAAGGCGCGGACGATGAGAGTGATAACTAAAATAGCTATGCAGACTTGGATAAGTTTTTCCACTGTTGGGTCTTTTAGCCAGTGTTGAATTATACTTATAAAGTCTATTGCAACCAACCCTGATAATTTGTTTTGATAATAAACATCATTCAAGATAGGCATCTGAAGAATAATTTGACGATGCGTCTTGAGGTAAATAGTGTTGTGGTTGTGTAGATTGCAGCACCTGAAGTTGATTGTTTGCTTCTGTTAGTTGACGATTTAGGTCTTCAATATCGTCGGTCTGTTGTTCGATTTTCCGCATGAGTTCAGACCTTTTTCTCATACCTTTGATGGCTGAAAATAATGAGATGATGAAGCCAAATAACACGCCAAAACTAAAGGTAAGCAGAAGTATTAGCGCCATTGACAAGTCTAGCGATCGCCACACTAAAAATTGTACTGCTACCGGGGCTGAGTTTTGCAGTGCGAAAGTCACAGCTGCGATTGCGATCGCTAATGCTAATAAAGTCAGTATTCGCATGGTATATCTCCACCAATTAATTTAGTTTAGTATTATTGCTGAGTTTCCGCAGATTCTTTGCCATTTGATGGATTTAATGGACTGTCGAGGGAGGAAAGGCGAAATCCCGGTGCTTTGTAGTCTTTGGATAAGTAATTTTCAGGAATGGTAATTTGATTACCATCCCGAATTGCTGAATAATGGGGAGAGGATTTGAGGCTGTGGAAGACGATTAAAACTGTCAAAATATTGTTAATTGGCGATCGCTTACCATGCAGTATAGACTTATTCCTTCCCATCTGCTCTGTCATAGTTTGTTTGCAAAAAAGGTGACAGTTCTTTATTTAACTTACCTGCGCGGACAAACTCAGCGTATGTATCAGCTTCAATTGCCAGCAATTCCCCTCGCAGTTCTTCGGTTGAAAATTCTTGCAAATTTGGGTATTCATCAAGTAACTTGGCAATTTCTTCTTGCAAAAAGGTAATTTCTCCTGAAAGCAGCGTCTTCTGGTAGCGATAAAACTCTGGCTCAATTCCCGGACGGTTTGGTGCTGTTTCTAAATATTCCAGCGCCCTTTGGAGAGCAACTTGACGGGCAATTGCTTCGGTGTATTGTTGACGTAGCGGTTGCGAACCTAAAAGTTGGAGTTTTTCTAATAATGGTTGGATGGTTAAGCCCTGTACTAACAGGGTAAATAAAACTACTCCAAATACAGTGGCAATAATTTCTTCCCTTTGCGGGAGTATGGCTGGTACACTCAAAGCCAGAGCAATGGAGACAGAGCCGCGTAGCCCACCCCACGTCAATACAGTTTGTTCAGATAAAGGAATTTCGGATTTAGCTAACCAGTTGCTAAGATTACTTAAAGCATAAATAGATACTGCCCGTGCCACAATCATCGCCACAATTGTGACTGCAATACTTTTTAGGTTATCTCCTAAGACAGCAAAGCGAATTTGATCGCCAATTAAGAGAAAAACAATCGAATTTACAAAAAAAGCTAAAAATTCCCAAAATTCAGTAACAATGATCCGCGTGCGCGGATTCATGCCAATGCGTGAGCCAAAGTTGCCTAAAATTAAAGCTGTGGTGACTACTCCAATCACTCCAGAACCACCCAAATATTCTGTTATTAGGTAAGTGCTGTAGGCAGAAACCAGGGTAAGAGATTGTTCTACTAATGGTAAGTCGAAACGTTGTGTTAGATAGGAAATACCAAACCCAATTAGTCCTCCAACGCTGATACCAATGCCTACTACTTGAAAAAATTCTAATAAAGCAGACTGTAAATCAAGTTTGGCATTACCTAACGGCAGAGCAACTAATAAGCCAAAAGCCACAACGGCCATACCATCATTAAATAAACTTTCTCCTTCCATCAGCGTTCTTAGACGTTTGCTTGCTCCTAGTTCCCGAAATAGAGCCGTTACCGAAACCGGATCGGTTGCTGATAGACTAGCTCCAACTAATAGAGCAATGCTAAGTTCAAGTCCAGCGAATTGATGAAGACCAATTGCTACTCCGGCAATAGAAATTATCACCCCAACTACTGCATACAGACAAATAGGGAACAAATCCCGCTTTAAGTCTGACCATTTCAAATTCCAAGCAGCTTCAAACAGCAGTGGCGGTAAGAAAATCATCAGAATAAATTCAGGAGAGAGATTAACCAATCGCACATTCACGAATGCTAATCCTAATCCCACTATGACTAGTAATAGTGTATAAGGAATGCGGCGCAACCAACTAAAAATTTGCGGTAGTGTTGCTACACCCAATGAGACAGATAATACTACTAGAAATTGCTTGAGTTGTCCTGCAATTACAACTTCACTCGTGGTAGAATCTAATGCCATAAGGGGATTCCAGTTAAATAGAATATTTAGCATGAATTAAAATAGAGAAACTATCAAATCCCCAACATTTTACCCCGATAAATCTGTACCTATTACTCTTCCAACCAATAGAGTAGACCAAGAGAGGTAACTCCACCAAAAAAGTGAGCGCCAATCATGTTTACGTTTGCTAACATTACAAAAATATCTAGCGAACGAATTACATTTTCTGGTTGATAAATTGCGACACCTTGAGGTTGTGCTACTGCTTTCCCCAATATAACCGTAACCGTCACTTCCGAAGCAATAAAAGCTATTAATAAGCCTACTAAACTGACGATCAATCCAATTTGTAAATTTTGAATTACCTCTTCTTTTTTGGGATGGGTTTCAGAATTTTAGGACTGATATATACCTTTTTCATAGTTTTTATACTAAAGTTAACATTGCTGATTAATCCCAATTTTTAATAGCACTGTTACAGTCTAAAGATTTAATAACAGCATAATACCGTTCTTGTACATCTTTGCGGTCTTGTTCTTGTGATAGCCCCTCATTACTGTCCTGCAAAATCATGTCAGCATGATATCGTAAGGCTTTACAGTATTGACTATTATTTGTGTAATTGGCAATGGTAGCTATAGTTTCTAATAACCGAATAGTTACTCCTGCATCTGACTTTCCATATTGCCGAATTTGATTAAAGGCACGGTCAAGCAATCTTTGAAAATCTGCTCCTTCGGCAATTATGCGTAATTTTTTATTGCGATCGCAACGGTAGGGCGAAGGGAAATCCCTCTGCACTAAGTGACATAAGCCGGCGCTAATTCTATCAATACAGCGAATTGCAGTAAATGGATCGTTGATTCCGGGGGAAATGGCACGCAGAGGAATTTCTACTAATTGATCGATGGGAAACTCTACATCTTGTTGTTCTGTACGTTCTATGCCCAGAATAAAAGCATCATTAATTTCATTAACTAGTTTTGTGTTTAACACTTCTCCAGGAAAAACTATAACTAAATCACTACCTTTGACTATAAATTTTCCCGGTCGAGTCTGAAGCCGTATTAGTAGATTGTATTTACAAGCAATATTTATGAGTTCTTGGTCATCAATTGCTTGTAAATAACCCGTGGCAATCGCTCGAATGGGACAAGCTTCTTCTTCAAAGTTAACTGGGATGGACGGTGTTACCTGCTGCTGTGCTTTACTATATCCAATTTTTTCGGGAAACAGGCGATCAATAGTTTTGTGTAAATCACTACTAACATTTCCAATTACGTGCGATGCCTGAATGATGGTTGAAGCATGATGGATAAAATAAATCAAAACACCAATACTAACAATGGCGAGTAAAGTACCAACTGTGACTGCAAGTTGTGGTACAAACTGTTCATATCCATCTCCTTGTCCATGAATTGTCCGAAGTACTAGTAAGCAGTAGATAAAAGTGCCAATGAATGTGCCAAGTACAACCTGATTACCAGTGTCTTGCATAAAATTACGCAAAAGCCGCGGCCCAAAATTGGAAGCAGCCAGCTGAAGCGCCACGATTGTAATTGAAAAAGCTGTCGCAGCAACGCTAATCATTGAACCTGCAACCGATCCGAGAAGCGATGTCTGACGACAAGCCGCTTCGCGTCTACGCGCTCCATCTGCCCCACCAGTGTACATCCACCAATAATCAATCCCCGCCTTGCCTGTGTGGTCAAGAGTAAGCATTGTGAAAGCTAAAGCAGTAGCTACCACCGCCATTACTGCTGGGATGAACCAGTAGCTTGAGTGCAACTGATCCCAAAGTTTGCTTAATTTAACGTTTCTCATTGTTCGTTGATTTGAGCACCTACCTTACCGTTGTCATCTCGTGAGGAGCGCTCTTGAGCAAGTAACCTGAGTGAATCACCAATGTTGCGGGGTTTTGGTACTTTGCCTTTACCAGATGGCCAACCTTCACGCTGACGGGAGCGATCGCCATCTATCTCTTCTGTCTGGTCATGGAATAAAATTTGCTGTGTGGGAAAGGGTAAATCGATGCCGTTTTCAACTAACGTTTTCTTAATTGTAGAAAGCACCTTGTCCCGTGAGGCGAGGTCATCTGCACGTCGTGGCGGGTTAATCCACCAACGAACGCGGATATTAACCGTACTTTCGGCAAGTTCCATGAGCAGCACATCAGGTGCAGGATCTTTCAGTACTTCCGGCACACTATGCAATGCTTCCAGCATTAACTCCTTGGCTCGGTCTATATCATCGCCGTAACCAATACCGACATCATACTGTAGTCGGCGACTGTCAAAGGCAGTGTTTACAGTTACCGAATTAGTGAACAATTCTGAGTTAGGAATGACAATGCGACGACCATCGTAAGTTCTAATTGTTGTCGCTCGTGTCTCAATATTTTCTACAGTTCCTTCAAAGTCTTTAAAAACTATTTGGTCATTGATTTGGAACAGCTCTGTCAAGAGGATCAGAATCCCAGCCAAGAAGTTTTGTAGGATGTCACGAAAGGCAAAGCCGATCGCTACGCCGCTAATCCCCAGTAGTTGTATCAAATCTCCGGCTCGAAATGTCGGTATTACAATCGACAAAGCAACAAATAGCCCAATTAACAGTATTGTACCTTGCGCCAAGCGTCCCAGTACTAGTCCTAGATTCCGAGCTTGATGGCGATCGCGAGTTAATCGTTTAACTACTCTCTTAATCGCTCTAGCCACCGCGAAGAAGATTGCAAATACAATCAATGCCAGCACGATATTCGGCAGTAGGACAATGAATCCGTTAATCATTCCCTGGATTCTGTCCCAGAGTGCGGATATATCTGCATTCATGATCTTACTTGCTTAATTAGTCAACTTTAATAAGGTTATAAAAATATCCTGATATCTAACTCCACCTTTAGTTAGTTTTTCCTATCTATAAATAGGATGAAAAATTTATTTGACATATTATGCTAAATCTCCTTCGTAATAAACATGAAACCCTTGCCACACCAAAAAATAAGAATTATTTAATAACATTTTAGGCAGTTGGTTGGGTTTTGGGTTTTTTACCTATATTTTTCAAGCAAGTTTTGATGTTTAACTAATAATTTGGCATAACAGATACGGAATAACCATTTATTTTAGGGCAAGATACAGCGCTTCCCGCTATTATGCAATACAGTTTTTATCCTTACCCCCTCCTAGCATAGCTTTCAGTTTTGAGGATGTACCTCATAGCTGCCGGAAGTGCTGTAATAAAATTTTAGATATTTTATTTGTGAGGAGAATCTGATTTTTCTCCTCTGACTTCTTTCACCTGACTAACTTCAAAAATCAGGGAAAAACGTTGCCCAATTTCTTTTTCAAGAAACGATTCTAAAAGGCTTACTTGCTTTGATGTTACAGGTGATTGTGCGCTAACGCTCAAGCGAACTTGAGGCGGATTACTCAGCCAATTAGTATCAGTTTTTAGTAGTTCCAAACGTTGAAAAGTTACAGTTCGGTTCAGGAGTGCCTTTCTCAAATGGGTTTCGAGTTCTGCTTGTCTAACTAATCGGGTAAAGCTCACAGTTAAAGGTATCAGTAAAACACCTGTTAACGCCAATGCCCATAGCAGTGCTTTTTGGGCGCGATCGACAGGAGAATAGCCGGTGAATAAAAATGTCAGCATACAAGCAAGGCTAATACCCAAAAGGTTCGTTAGGTAGAGCAAAGTCGCTCCTAAGCTGAGTGACAAGTTAAATTTTGCTAGACCTAAACCGATGACGCAAATTGGGGGCATAAGGGCAACAGCTATTGCTGTCCCTGCCACACTAGCAGATATTTTTGAATTCACCTTAGCGTAGCCACTGATATAACCTGCTGCGATCGCAATACCCAAATCAAGCAGGTTAGGTTTGGAGCGAGATAGCACTTCACTGCCGAAACTAGGTAGATTAACGATCCAACCGATACTGCAAGAAATTAAAAGTGCTAGTAATGTGCCTAAGAATACTGCTATTACGCCTTTACGAAATAGGTTAATATTTCCAATTAATGCACCAAAGGCTAAACCTCGAATTGGCAACATTAGAGGTGCGATAATCATTGCGCCGATAATTACAGCAGTGCTATTGGCAAGTAGACCAAATGTGGCGATCGCACATGAGCCAATAATCAAAATCAAATATGTTGCGTCGAGACTAGACTCTTCCAACAATTCATGTACTAACTGTTTTAGTTGTGATGGTTCAACCCTTTTGCGCTTAAAACCCCTAAAGCGATTACGAATATTATTTATCAAAACTCCTCCAAATCAAATGGTTTTAGATTCTGGATTTTAAACAAAAGCTTTAGCATAGAATATCGTTATCAAGATAAATAATGCACTAGATAGCAACATTTATTTCCAGAAATCACGATGAAAGAGGA
Organism: Nostoc sp. C052; assembly: GCF_013393905.1. Taxonomy (GTDB): domain Bacteria; phylum Cyanobacteriota; class Cyanobacteriia; order Cyanobacteriales; family Nostocaceae; genus Nostoc. The sequence continues at coordinate 508,461 of NZ_CP040273.1, read as the reverse complement.
AGTCGAACTGTAAATGTACTACCTAGCCCAGGTTGACTTTGAACGTGAATATTGCCTTTATGCGCTCTGGCGATTGCGATTGCGATGGCTAATCCCAAACCCGAACCGCCAGAGGTACGAGAGCGGTTGCGATCTACTCGGTAGAAGCGATCAAAAATTCGCTGTTGATGTTCAACAGCAATACCAATTCCTGTATCTTGAATTTTAATCATGGCGTAAAGCTCACTTTTTTCTAAAAAAACCGTGACTTTTCCACCGCTAGATGTAGCTTGAATTGCATTGGCAATTAAGTTGGAAATTAAGCGATAAAGCTGTTCTTCATATCCCATCACATACAGTTTTTCTGAGACTTGCACCTGTTTAGAGAGATTTACCTTAGTTTCTACTGCCAAAAATGCTAATTCCTCAGTTAAATCGCTAATTAAATTATTCAAACAGCAAGATTGATATTCTCCTGTTAGTTCTTTTTGGTCTATCCTAGTTAATAGCAATAAATCTCCAACTAATTGTGATAAGCGCCGATTTTGGCGTTTGAGTACATCTAAAATTACCCCATTGTATTTTGGTTCTTGCTGTAACTTAATAGCAGCTTCAATAGTAGAGTACATTGCTGCTAAAGGTGTGCGAAACTCATGGGCAGCATCAGCAGTAAATTGTTGCATTTGTTGGTAGGAAAGATATACAGGTTGCATTGCCCTTCCTGCCAACCACCAACTAGACAACCCAACGAAAATCATGGAAATTGGCAATCCCAACACCAAAGCTAATCTTAAATAAGCAATATGTTGGTCTAAATCAGTAATACTACGCGCCACTTGTAGATAACCCGAAACCTGTTTTTGAGTATACAAAGGTAAAGTGATTTCGCGGTATCGAGCGCCAGAAGAATCTGTTAAGATTTGCCAATACTGTAATTCTGAGGTAATCGGTAACTTGTCAAATTCCACGCCTCCACCAGCAAAAATTTTTCCTGAGCGATCCAATAAGCGTATATAGTAATTAACTGGATTCGCCGCCTCTGTTATTGATTTTTTAATAGCTGTTGCTTTAGGCAAACAATTTGTCTGAGCCACACATAATTCTAAAGAAAATTCTTTATTCAGGCGTTGTAATTGTCCGGGTTGTTGCCAAGCTGGTTCAATACTTTTATGGAGTGCATTTGCGACTGATTGCAATCCCTGGTCTATGGTTTCATAGTAGGCATGGGCAACCACACTATAAACTCCCAAACTAGATAGCCCTAAAATACCGCCCATGACGAGGGTATACCAAGCTGCCAGCCGCAACCGAGTCTGGTGGAAAATGGGATTGCGTTCCATATTTCTATAACCTTACTGAAAGTGTTACTGTCCAGTTAGCAGAAATCATCTGCTTATTTCCGCAGCTGGAATATTGAGACGATAGCCCACACCATAAACAGTTTCAATTAAAGATTCGTTCTCTTCTTCTCCTAATTTGCGTCTCAATAAGCGAATTTGTGCTGCTACGACATTACTAACTGGTTCTGCACCAATTTCCCAAAGCTGATTAATAATTTGGTCGCGGCTGACAATTTGGTTAGGATGTCTCATGAAATATTCCAACAATTGAAATTCCTTGACAGTTAAAGAGAATACTTGATTTTCTCCGTGACTATACTGGCGAGTAAGTTGATGAGTGCTGTAATTGAGAGTCAGGCAACCTACTTGTAAGCGTCGGGGTTGGACTTGAGGTGTCAGCGTTGCTCCTACGTAAGAGGATCGCCGTTGCAATGCCCGCAATCTTGCCAGCAGTTCTGCCATATCAAAGGGTTTAACCAAATAATCATCTGCACCGCTATCTAGACCAATAATCTTTTCCTCCATTCGGTCTTTAGCCGTTAGCATTAATACAGGCAGAGTTAATTGGCGCGATCGCAACCATTTACACAACTCTATCCCCGAAACTCCAGGCAGCATCCAATCAAAAATCGCAAGTGTGTACTCAGTCCAGCTAGTTTCTAAATATTGCCATGCCTGAGTACCATCTAGAAACCAGTCAACTATATACGCCTCATGGCTCAGGACTTGTTTTATTGCTGCGCCTAAATCTGCTTCATCCTCAACTAATATCAGTCGCATAGTCAACCCAGTGCTAAAAGCCTTCTTTAATTACGCTTTCACGAAAAAGTGAAATCATTCGTAATTCGTAATTAATTTTTTGTTTATGTAGCTTGCATTTTTTCACCTTGGGGTTTTGATAGTGCTTGTAGTTCTTCCCAACTATAGTGAGTAGGTAATTCAATTGGTTTGTGATTTGCTCCTAATCCCAATCCAACTGTCGGTTCGAGTTCTTCAGTAAATTCCTCTACATATTCTGCTAACTTATTGGCTGCAAGCCCACCAATTGCAGACTGCTTAAACCACAAGCCTTTGGGCTTTTCTTAGTGCCATTTGGCTCTACGGGTAGGGTTGCGCCTATGTAATTAAGTTTTGACCATGATAACTGTACAATTACTCTTTCGAGAAATATTCTCGGCAATATTTCCTTGAATCGCTTGTTGTAGTAAACTTTCACGGCTAGCTCCCAGAACAATCACATCACTGTTATCAAGTTCAGCACACTTGAGGACAGCATCAGAAACAGAATTGGCACGAACTGGAGTAGCCATCACTTTACCGCTAACTCGGCGTTGCAGAAAGTGAACAGATTTATCTAATAATGTTGTGTCAGGAATCGAGTTAGTAGGCTGGAAAACCTGACATAGCTTGATTTGGGGCGATGTACTTAGAGAAGCCAGAGCAGGTAATAACTTAATTGCTTGGCTGGAGTTAGGGCCACCTGCCATTGGCAACAACCAACGGTCAAAGGATCTTTTATCATCTAATTTAGCCAAGATAACATCACAACCTGCCTGTCGAATTATCGTATCCACCACTCGGCTAAAAACTCTACCAGGAGTTGATGTACTGCCTTTCCATCCCATCAGCACCAAGTCAATGTGTCGTTCTTTGACAGTCTCCAAAATTGCCCCAGCAACATTATGGGCAACTCGGATCTGGGTATGAACGGGAATCCGCGAATTCTCTCCTAAAAGTATTGCCCGTTGCAAAAGTTGAAGACTTTTACTGATTTGTACTGGTGTTTCCGATGGGATGCGGCCAGACGGAACGATAATCACTTGTAGGCATTCTATTTCGTAATTGCGATCTTTGGCGATCGCAACTGCCATTTCTAGTAAAGTCTCGGCTGTCTGAGGATGTGAAAGCGGTACTAACAATCTTCCTTTACCTGTAGCTGGAGCGCGAGTTTGGTAAACCACATAAGAAGGTGCTGATTTACGTTCTATTTGTTCGCTATTACCACTGAGTTGCTCTGCTTCTACACGGATAATATCACTACGAGTAATAATTCCTATGAGCTTGCGACCTTCTGTAACAGGTAAGCAGCTGAGATGATAACGATTAAGTATATGCAGTACATGAGCCAGTGTAGCTGTGGGAGTTACTGTCACTGGCTCTGGTGTCATAATCTCGCTAATAGTTGTATCTCCACTTAACTGTTGCGATGCAATATTAACTAAATCTTTCTGAGTGACAATGCCAACAACTTTACCATTCTCTAAAACTGGGAAGTTGCGATGGTGAGAGTGAGAAAATGCCTGTACTGCTTCATCAGTACTCATTTGGCTAGAGAGAGTTTCCACACGCCGTTGCATCACATCTACGGCACTGAGTTGCGCTAGAAGTCCCTCTGTGCTAGGCTCCTTGGTGATGTGAATCCCTTTCCACTCGAGTAGAAGATCGTAGAGCGATCGATGGTCAATTTTTTCTGCTACTAAATAGGCAACCACAGAGGCAATCATTAGCGGTAGCACCAGATTAAAATCTGTAGTCATCTCAAATACAATGACAACTGCTGTAATTGGTACTTTGGAGACAGCGCTAAAAAAGGCAGCCATGCCGACATGAGCATAGACTGTTGCAGCACTCATTCCCAGTAAACTGTGTTCGACAGCACCCACTAAGTAACCAAGGGCAGCTCCCAAGACTAAGGTGGGAACTAGTAAACCCCCTGGCGCTCCAGAGCCGTAGGTAAAAACAATTAGGGTAAACTGAACTAAAAGAGCGATCGCTGCAAATGACCAGTTAGCATTACCCGCAAGCAAAATTTCTCTCAACCCAGCATGATCCCGAAAGGCAGCAGGTAAAAAAGCGATCGCCAAACCACTGACTAACCCAGCAATTCCAATTCGCCAGGGTAAACTCACATGTAGCAGGCGGCGGTTAATTGCTAGACTCTCAAGGATACCTTTATTAAATAGAATACCTAGAAGTCCCGCCAGTACTCCTAAAATCAAGTAGAAAGGGATTTCTTGAGCGAAGAAAGTTGTATCGGGAAGACCTAAATTTAGATGATTTAGATCCAGGTTGTGGCTACCATAAAGCCGAGAGATGACTGAAGCGATGAAAGAAGCCAAAATCGCAGTACCAAGGGTGATACCTGACACATCTTGGAGTAATTCTTCCACTACAAAAAGCACACCTGCGATCGGTGCATTAAAAGCCGCAGCTAATCCTGCCCCGGCTCCGGCGGCGATGAGTTGGCGACGATGCTCTGGTGAAGTCGGTACCCAGTTACTAAGTTGATTTGCCAAAGCTGCCCCAATTTGGACAGTTGGCCCTTCCCGTCCCAAAGGCATTCCTGAACCCAACACTAATGTCGCACTGATCAACTTCACCAAAGCAATTCGCAGATTTAACGGCATCGGCACACGAGCTAATACCGCCTTCACTTCAGACATCCCACTACCTGATGCTTCAGGTGCAAAGCGTTCTACTAGCCAACCAGCTAAGATTCCTCCTATCAGTCCAATACCCGGTAACACTAAGTAGGCAGGCCAATGGTAAGAAACACGTACTCGCAATGCACCAGCCCAATCCACTGCCTGTCCTAACAGAACTGCCGCTAACCCAGAAACTAGACCAATCAGGCAAGCTTCCACGAAAGCCAAGCGCCTCGGTTGAACCAACTGACGGGAAAGCCTCAACCAGAGAATTTTACCTCTGGCTAACATATTTTTAGCAATCACTTGTCATCAATGAAGGTATATAAATGTCTGAAATGTCTTACCGTTCACCCTATTCATAGAGTTTCATCAGAAAATGAAATCAGAATGAAATTTTTCTATTCCTAAAGATAGATATGTGCAATAGCAGTACAGTGCGTATAGTGTTTTATACTTAAAAATACTGCTTTAATACAGCCAACTCTGATAATCTGCGTTGCGATGGCTACGCCGACCCAAGGTACGCGGTATCCGATTGATTTAATTATTGATTTAATTGTGGAATATTCTGTCAGCTAAAATCCAGAAAGTGTATCCTTGTAGTAAAAGCAAACGTCTATGCAAGTTACATTTGACTTACCTGATGAAGTTGTCAATCAGCTTCAACCCTTTGCAGACAAACTGCCTCAAATCCTAGAGTTGGGGTTACGAGAACTGAATGCGATTGCTCAGTCAGGATTTTCAGGTATGGCTGAAGTCGTAGAATTTCTGGCAAGCCTACCCACTGCTGAAGCCATTATTGCCCTGCGTCCCTCTGAATCCCTGCAAGCTCAAATTAACACTCTGGTAGAAAAAAATCGGACGGTAGGTTTAACCGCAACAGAAGAGCAGCAATGGCAGGGGTATCAATATTTAGAGCATATTGTCAGAATGGCTAAGGCTAGAGCCTTCTTGAAGATCAAAGAAGTGGACGCAGAATGAGCAAAACCTATATTCCTGTAGCTAGAATGGCACGCTTGTTAAGCGCAAACCCGTGATTTAACTGGCTTTTGAGTGTGGGGAGTGTGGGGAGCCAGATTTCTTCCTCATCCTCCCCAAAAGTTGCCAAGAACCACATTATGCTTTCAGTGGCAGATATCGCAGGACTCTCCTAGATGGCGAATGAATTGTTATTGGTGGTAGTTGGAGAGCTTTTCACCCAAATATTCCGACTGTTATAAAAATCACCACGCTGTTCTAGTGTAAACCCACCCAGCAATAATCCCAACCATACTTCTACCATCGGCATTTCCAACGCACGTTGCAGTTTAACTAAAGAAATCTCATCTTTGACATTGATCAGGTAATTAGCAATCGCGCTCTGCCATTTTTCCACATCCTCGTCTGATGCCAAATTACGGACATCTTCTAAAGTTGTCACCTCATCAAGCATTGCCAAAACATTTGCTTTTTCAACAGGTGCTGCTACAGAATCACCCTCCTGGTTAGGAGATGAAAATTGGTGTGGGCCGTGTGGTTTAAAGGTTTGTGGTGTCTGCGGTTCAATCAAATCATCTAAATCTAGGTGCATTGTTGTTCGCACTAACCCAGCAAAGAGATCGGTGCTAACAATTGGCCCCAAAAGACTATTGCGATCGCGGGTATCTTGCAACAGCACTTCGGCACGAGACTTGAGAATATCCGCAATTTGGCTGAAGGCAAGCGCTGCGGTTGATAACTGTGCCTCCAAGGGTAAATTTTCTAGCTCCGCATCTAAACATTCCCACATCGGTACAAGTGAGGATGTCGCTGGAGATTCAGACAACTCATCTAATACATCCCAAATTGTTAATTGGCGGTATGTGGTCATCTCTAGGATTCTGGATGTAACGGGCAGGGTCGCACTGGGCAGTAGCTTGAGGTAATTTCAAACATATCCTTATATTGATATAGTGAAACACTATATTGTCTGGCAAAAGCCTGCAACACCTGATCTGTATAGGCGCGGATCTTGCCAGCCGTTAACCCAAAGCAATGAATTGGTTCTAAGCGACAAATAGGCTGTTGCCCCAGCCAGAGTTCTGCGCCCAAGGCGTGCAATGGTTTATCCCCTGATTCTTTATATAAATACAGCACTGCAAAATATGTTGCTGGTGGTTCGACTGTTACTGAATCAATTTCTGCTGAATTATTCTGGGAGCGGTGGCGATAGAATGAGCGGCGATTGTGGCAGACTTTTGGATTCCAGCATCCATCCCCATTTGTCCCGTGTAAAACTTTAGCTTTAGCTGTTGGTAACTTGGCACATAATTGGCATTTGGGATCGAGTGGCTTTGGCATAGTCTATTCCACTTCCTCTCCAATCGCGCGATAGTAAGCTGCGATCGCAGCTTCTTGTTCGCTGCGAAGGGTATAGCGCCGAAACGCTTTCTCGCTTTGATGCCCTGTTAATTTTCGTGCATGGCTGGGGTCAACTCCTAATAGCAATAAGTCAGTAGCGTAAGTATGTCGAAAGGAATGAGGATGTAAATCCTCAATGTGAGCTATTTCACCAATTTTTTCTACAGCGAAGTAAATGCCGTGATAACTTAAGCGTTCACCTTTGTACGAAGCATGGTGTGAAATCATCAGGGGACTAAGGTTGTTTAACACCTCTCCTTGCTGTTCGCGCGATCTCAAATACTCTGCTAAAACTTCCCGACTCTCTTTTCGCAGTGGAACTAAGCGTGGTTCATTGGTTTTGGTGTCTGGTAAAAATAGCAGCTTGCCATCAAATGACCCAACATTTAGCTGTACAACTTCCCCAGCACGCAGCCCATGACTGAGAATGTGAACGAGTGCTGTATCCCGTTGCTTTGTTTCTCCCAATAATTCCAACGCTGACCAAACCCGTTCCATCTCTTCTGGGGTTAAACTCTGGGCTGGTGGCAGTGGTACTTTTTCCAGTTTAATCCCCAGTGTCGGATTAGTAGCAATAATTTCAGGATACGTGTAACATATCCATTTGAAAAAGCTTTTGAGTGCTGCGACTCCTGCATTGATGCTGCTTTTAGAAAGCGGTTTACCAGCATCAGTAAGTATTTCATCACGGAGATATTCTTTATATAGCGCAAGGTGACGTGGACGCAGTTCATGATAATGTAGTTCACTCCAAGCCAAAAACCTTTTGAGTTCGCGTTCGTAGAGTTTGCGGCTGTTGGGTGCGAGATTGTTGCTGCGTAAAAACTCCAGTACTTTTATCCACCGTATGTCTGTGGGTGCAGCTATTTTTCCTGCCCTGCTTCTAGATTCTCCCTGTAGGGTTGATGGTGCTTGATCCTGTATGTGGATCAACTTGATTGGCGGTAGGTTGTCAAACTGAGGATTATTTACCATCTTGATCGCGATCGCCTAGAAGCAGTGTGGAACTAACACCCAAAATTGTATGTGACTTTAGGGAAAATCTGGCTAGCGTGTCACTAGTAGTCTGCCAAGGTAACTTTGCGTGGTGGCAAGCAGAGAGGCAGAGGTGCGGAGGAGCAAGGGGGAAAGAACTTGTACAAATCTCTCCTCTGCTCCCCTGCTCCCTTGCTCCTCTGCCGACCTCCACCCAGCAATTTTGGGTTGGCGAACTACTAGAATGCTTCTCAATCTTGGTACTGAGGTGAATTGTTGAAAATGTTTACAAATTTTGGGTAAGTGAACTAACTGTCCTTTTATAGCCGCCCAAACGGGACACTTGCTTTTCTAGATATTGATATTCCCTTATTTTGACAAGAATAAGTATAAAGTTTTGCCGTCAAATATTATGTTTGAGTAAATGTTTTAGTTGATGTATAACTTATACAAATCCTCATAAAACATTCCAAAGTGGTAGATAAAATTGAACTTATTTACCTAGCAAGATACAAGAAAACTTGATGCTTTCTGATTTAATGATATGTTAGGTAGCTAATCAGAAAATTTGCGAAATTCGAGAGTTAATCGACAAAAAGTAGTGTACTTTTCTGGATTCGCCTGAAGCTATATAAACCTGAGTTTGGGATAAGCTGAAACCTTGATTATGTAGTTAGTTTGGCTAGGGTGAAAGCCTTATTCTTTTGTCCAAGTAATCAAATTTGAGTCCTTAACCCGAACTGACGTTATATAAAGGTTTCGTTTAAAAACAAATAATTTGGGGTTGCTCTAATGCTAAGTCCTGTGTTAACAGTCAGTATCTTTCAAAAACAATCCGGCCCTAAAGTATTTTCAGCAGGCCAAGTCATCTTTGAAGAAGGACAGCCTGGGGATGAAATGTATGGGATTCTCGAAGGAGAGATAGATATATTAGTCAATGGCAAGATTGTAGAAACCATTGAGACGGGTGAAGTTTTTGATGTCGGGGTACTTGTAGGAGTTAAAAATAGAACTTATACAGCGATCGCCAAGGTAGATACCAAATTGGTTTTCCTTAATGAGGAAGAGTTTCTCTTTGCTGTTCAGGAAACACCCATGTTTGCCGTAGAAGTGATGAAAAGTTACTCAAAGCGTCTGAGTCGCTTGCAGCATCTGGTCTAATGTCCAAATAATTATTAATTTATAATTATTAATTCATAATTAAAGAGACTCTATAGCAGCACCCAATGAATTTTTAATTCATTGGTCAACAGGATAATGGATAGTTTAGGACTTACCATTGATAGCGCAACGGTAGCAAGTTCGTAAGCGTGTTTAAATTATGAATTGTTAATTATCAATTATTTCAACTTTCACATATCTACTCCATCTAACATCGGTGAAGAAGCGAGTTTGGAAGTGAATCAGGATAAACGTTTATACTACCTCACGAGTTCTTCAAGTTTGGTCTTTAATATCAAGTTGAATAGCTCTGTTTTTATGTTTCATAGGAAAAAGCGGGATTATGGTTTCCACCGTCGATCTCAATACCGTGGATGGCTTATCTGAGCAAGAGGCGATCGCTCGGCTCAAACAGGATGGCTACAATGAACTCCCCTCCTCGCGATCGCGGAGTATTTTATCGTTCGCTTGGGAAACCGTTCAAGATCCGATCTTCCTCTTGCTAGTCGGTGGTGGTATCATCTATTGGATTTTAGGCGATCTACAAGAAGCCCTGATTTTGCTGGGTTTCGTCTTCTTCATTACCGGGATTAGCCTTTACCAGGAAGGGAAGACTGAACACGCCCTAGAAGCCTTGCGCGACCTTTCCAGTCCTCGCGCCTTGGTGATTCGGGATGGAGAGCGAAAACGAATTGCAGGGCGAGAAGTCGTTCGGGGAGATGTCTTAGTGTTGGCAGAAGGCGATCGCGTTCCTGCCGATGCAATGGTACTATCTTGCACAAATTTTTCAACCGATGAGTCATTATTAACCGGGGAATCACTACCTGTTCGCAAAATTGCTGCCGCCGGTACCGTGGAAATGGCACGTCCAGGGGGAGATGAGTTGCCCTTTGTATATTCTGGAACCTTGGTAGTTCAGGGACAGGGAATTGCTCAAGTCCAAGCGGTGGGCGCTCAAACAGAGATGGGCAAGATTGGCAACGCCTTGCAAAAAGTGAAGCCGGAACCGACCCCCCTACAACAAGAAATGACTCGGTTGGTGAGCCGTCTGTTTGGCATCGCTTTATTATTGTGTGTGGCGATCGTTGTTATTTATGGAATCACGCGAGGAGATTGGCTCAAAGGATTTCTCGCAGGTATCACCCTAGCGATGGCAATTTTGCCGAATGAATTTCCGGTTGTCGTGACGATTTTCTTAGCATTGGGAGCATGGCGCATTTCTCAGAAACACGTTTTAGCTCGTCGCGCTTCCGCCGTGGAAACCTTGGGTTCGGCAACGGTTCTGTGTGTGGATAAAACCGGGACGCTGACGCTAAATCAGATGGCAGTACAACAGCTATTTGCATACAACCATGCAGAAAATCCTCACCCATATAATTTGGAATTGCATTTACGAGAGTCTCTCCCCGAAACGGTTCATGAATTAGTCGAGTTCTGCATTTTGGCGAGTCAGAGAGATCCTTTTGATCCAATGGAGAAAGCGTTTAAAGAATTGGGCGATCGCTATCTGGCACATACCGAACATCTGCACAACGATTGGATACTGTTGCGAGAATACCCGCTCTCACCACATCTATTGGCAATGTCTCACGTTTGGCAATCAGCCGATGGCAAGCAGTATGAAATTGCAGCCAAAGGAGCGCCGGAAGCGATCGCGGATCTCTGTCATTTCACGCCCCAACAGCAGAGAATTATGGCAACCCAAATCAGTGAAATGGCAAATCAAGGATTGCGTGTGTTAGGCGTTGCCAAAGCCTCTCTTGTTGATGCGCCACCGCTATTTTTGCCGCCTCATCCGTCCCTCAATCCAAATCATTTACCCGACGAGCAACATGACTTTCCTTTTCAATTTCTCGGATTAGTTGGACTGTCCGATCCAGTGCGTCCAAATGTTGCGGCGGCAATTCAAGAATGTTATACCGCAGGTATTCGAGTAGTTATGATTACGGGTGATTATCCCGGAACGGCTCAAACTATTGCCCGTCAGATTGGATTGATGCAAATGGGAGCTATTCTGACGGGAGCAGAATTGGATCTCATGAGTGAGGCTGAACTCGAACAACGTATTCAAAGTACAAATATCTTTGCACGAGCCGTTCCCGAACAAAAATTGCGCTTGGTTAATGCTTTGAAAGCCAAGGGTGAAGTCGTTGCCATGACAGGGGATGGTGTGAATGATGCCCCGGCTCTCAAATCTGCCCAAATCGGGATTGCGATGGGACAGCGAGGCACAGATGTTGCTCGTGAGTCGGCGGCGTTAGTGTTATTGGATGATGATTTTTCGTCCATTGTGCAAGCAGTGAAACTGGGACGGCGAATTTTTGATAATCTCCGTAAAGCAATGGCATATCTGCTAGCGATTCACATTCCGATCGCTGGGATGTCTTTGATTCCAGTGTTATTTAAGCTGCCGTTAGTATTACTTCCCGTTCACGTTGCCTTTCTACATTTAATTATTGATCCAGCTTGCTCCATCGTTTTAGAAGCCGAACCCGCAGAAGCAACGGTGATGCAGCGTCCTCCCCGCAACCCCAAAGAACCATTATTTGGCAGGAAAACTTTGGGTTTGGCAGTACTGCAAGGGGTGGGAATTTTGGTAATTGTTCTCGTCATCTTTGTGGTTGCGTTATATCGCAGACAAGGGGAATTTGATGCCCGTGCGTTAACGTTTACGACGTTAATTTTGGCAAATTTAGGATTAATTTTGAGCGAAAGTTCTTCATCTCGCCTCAGCCTAAAAATCTTGAAATCTCCCAATAATGCCCTTTGGTGGGTGATTGGTGGGGGACTGGCTTTTCTAGCGATCGTTTTGTATGTCCCGTTCTTGCGTCAATTGTTTAGCTTCTCCTTCTTACACCCAATCGACTTGGCAATTTGTTTGGGGGGTGGGGCGATCGCTCTGCTTTGGTTTGAACAGTTAAAGTTTCTCAATCGACCCCAACGAGTTGTTCAATCTAAATCAAGAAAACCTATCGAAGGAAATCTATAAATGATTTACTATCCTTTGATTTTGATACTGTTGTTTGTTGGCCCAGCGCTTTCTTCGATTGCAATTCGGCGATCTTTTACGATGCGTGGACACTTAATTTTGCTTGGCATAATAATCTTCTACGGGATTTTACCCCTCCTACTAGCTTGGGGAGGAATGGGTTTGGCTGAACGCTTTGGTTGTCAGTCAGAAACTATCATCTTTCGTTGTCCTAACCCTTCCTGGCTTGGAGAACTAGTTACAGGGATGGTTTTTGCCCATTGGTTGGCGATTTTTACCATCCCATCGGCTATTTTAGGTTCTATAGGATTGATTATTTCTTTAATTGTAAAACTTAATCCATCGCGCACAAAAGTAAATATTTCAGACAAACCAACTGCTGTTTTTTACCGTAGTCGTCGCCACAAAGTAATTTCAGGAGTGTGTGCAGCGATGCCTTCGGCCGGCTTCGCCAACGCACAGCGCTGGAAACTGCCAGTTCAAGGAGTGCGGATTGTCACAGTTGCTTTAGCAGTTATCATCCCTGGACTTGTTTGGTTACTGTACCTTTGGCTTTGGTTGGCGTTACCATTGGAGCCGCCAATCGAATCCCATTTAGTTAGTGATTGAAGCAACGATAAAGGTAAAAAAGTTTTAAAAGTTACGTTTAATGTGAATTAAGTCTTGAAACCCTTGTAATTTCGTAGGTAGTCCCAAAACAATGATTTCGAGCGAATCTAGAAACCCTTATGGGATAAGAGGCGTTTCTAATTCACATCAGGCGTAAGTTTTCGGCGAATAGAATGAGACTGTTGGCGAATTCATGTAAACCGCAATTTCTGGGGTGAGATGCTACGACATCTCAAGGCTTTGAGGATAGTGATACCTACGGTGGGCTGCGCCTACGCAATTCGCCAACAGAGTCATAGAATTCGTTACTACACAAACGAACGCGAACAGCGTCTCGCAGAGAAATCCACCTTCCTTCACAAAACAGGAGCAGATGAGGATGCCATCATTACACCAACCATTATGGGCATTATCATTTGAAGAGGTCTATGAATCTCTAAGCACTGCTGCCAATGGATTATCGCAGGATGAAGCTAGAGAGAGATTAGAGAAATTTGGTGCAAATGAATTGCCTGAACCCGCCCATCGTCCATTGTGGCTAAGGTTTGCTGATCAATTGACACACTTTATGGCTTTGCTGCTGTGGGTTGCAGGAATTTTGGCATTTATTTCGCGCACCCCTGAACTGGGCTGGGCAGTCTGGGCGGTGATTTGGATTAATGCCATCTTTAGCTTTTCGCAAGAGTTTCAAGCCGAAAAAGCTCTATCTGCTTTAAAAAAAGTCTTGCCGACACAGGTAAAAGTCTATCGTGATGGTGAACTCAAGGAGATTCCTGCTAGAGAACTGGTACGCGGCGATGTCATGCAATTGGAAGAAGGCGATCGCATTTCTGCGGATGCCCGTTTGATTTCGGCAGAAAGTTTATATCTTGATGTATCGGTGATGACAGGCGAATCTCTGCCTGTAGCACGAAGTCCTTCCCCTGTAAGTCTGCGTGAGGCGGTTCCGGTGCGTGGTGGCAAAACCATTCTGCGCCAAGGGGAACAGCCCTTGCAAGAAAAAGTAAATCCATCAGAAATTTCCAACCTCGTTTTAGCAGGTTCGACTGTAGCAGCAGGAAGAGGAGTGGCGGTGGTGTATGCGACGGGCGCACAGACCGAATTTGGTCAGGTGGCGCATTTAACCACGGTGGTGAAACGGGAACCAAGTACTTTAGAAATTCAAGTTGCCCGCATCGTGCGAATTATCACAGCGATCGCCATTGGTATGGGTTTGATAGTATTTTTACTTAGTTATTTGCTAATTGGCATGGATGCCACCGAGAGCTTTATTTTTGCGATCGGGATTATTGTTGCCAATGTCCCTGAAGGTTTACTGCCAACAGTAACGCTGGCATTAGCACTCGGTGTGAAACGTATGGCGCGGCGCAATGCCCTTGTAAGGCGGCTCTCGGCAGTGGAAACCCTCAGCGCTACTACAGTGATTTGCACGGATAAAACTGGCACATTGACCAAAAATGAAATGACGGTACGTTATCTCTGGCTCCCTCCTCAACCGCCATCAAATACTGCGAGTACTAATCCTGATATATCAACTAAGGCGCTGATTGAAATCACAGGTGCAGGCTACGATCCCACTAATGGTAAGGTTAACATTCCCTCGGACTCCAAAATTGCTTGGAAAGCCAAGATTTTGCTAATCGGGTCAGCACTTTGTTCTAATGCCCGTCTGGTGCATCTCAATGCGCCTAGTCGTTGGCAAGAAATTGGCGATCCGACAGAGGCGGCTCTATTAGTAGCGGCGGCCAAAGCGGAACTAAATTTAGAAAATCTCCAAAAGCAGTACCCACGCCTACGGGAAATTCCCTTTGACTCTCGCCGCCTGATGATGACTGTGGTGTTGAATTGGCAATCTTCAGAGTTATGGGCAAATGAGTCTCCTCATCTTGCTTTCACTAAAGGCGCACCATTAGAAGTGCTGAAACATTGCCATTTGATTTTGCGCGATGGTGAGGCGCAGGAGTTGACTCATGACTATTGGGATGAAGTTGTCAAAGCAAATGATGATTTAGCACGGCAAGGATTTCGGGTGTTAGGTCTGGCGGCGCGTAAAGGTGGGCAGGAATTGCTTGATCTCAAAGCAGAGGATTTAGAGCAAGACCTGATCTTCATCGGTCTGGTAGCAATGTTTGATCCGCCGCGTCCCGAAGTATCGAAAGCGATCGCCCAATGTCATCAAGCTGGAATCAAAGTAACGATGGTAACGGGTGATTATGGACTGACTGCTGAAGCGATCGCTCGCCAAATTGGTTTAGTTAACGAACAGGTGCGAGTGGTTACGGGTGAAAGTATGGGACATCTCTCCGATGCCCAATTGCAACAAGTGGTGAAATATCGCTTCGGTTTAGTGTTTGCGCGGATGTCGCCTGAACATAAATTACGATTGGTGCAAGCTTATAAAGATATCGGCGAAATTGTGGCAGTTACAGGTGATGGTGTGAATGATGCCCCCGCCTTACGAGCGGCAAATATCGGCATTGCGATGGGGCAGAACGGTACGGATGTGGCACGAGAAGCGGCAGACATTGTGCTGACCGATGATAACTTTGCCACGATTGTGGTAGCGATCGAGCAAGGACGGGCAATTTATCAAAATATCCGTAAGTTCATGACCTACATCCTCGCGTCGAATGTGCCAGAAGTCGTGCCATTTTTAGGCATGGTTGCTTTTAAGATTCCACCCGCGCTGACGATTTTGCAGATTCTTGCCGTAGATTTAGGCACAGACATGGTTCCTGCCCTAGCTCTCGGTGCAGAATCTCCCGAAGCTGGGATTATGGATCGTCCACCCCGTCCCAAACAAGAGTTTCTGCTCAATATTCCCTTATTATTACGCGCCTATCTCTTTCTCGGTGCGATCGAAGCAGTTCTATCAATGTTGGGCTTTATGATTGTCTGGTGGAGCTACGGCTATTCCTTGGCAAATTTGCAACAAGTCACACCCGCGATTCTGTCCCATACAGCCGATCCTACGGTGACGGCAATCTATCGCCAAGCAACAACTATGACTCTGGCAGCGATTGTGGCTTGTCAAGTGGGTAACTTATTTGCCTGTCGGTCTGATTGGAGTTCTGTATTCCGTCAGTCGTGGTCAAATAATAGTTTGCTCTGGTTAGGAATAAGTGTTGAATGTGTTGCTCTATTCGCATTCATCGACTTCCCACCCTTCAGACAAGTATTTGGAACGGCTTCACTAGCCAATTGGCATTGGTTGATTTTGTTAGCTTGTCCACCCATTTTGATTGGTGTAGAAGAACTTCGCAAGCTATTACTTCGTAATCAGCGACGAGGCAATGTTAAAAGAGCTTTTTAGAACTAGAGCGCGATCGCTCTTTAGCTTTCCTAAATAGGACTTACGCAAGAAACCTCTCAAACTCTTATTTCTAAGTGCCCTCTGTGTCCTCTGTGGTACCCTGCGGGAAGCCGCTCCGCGTCTACGATTTTCCGTTACCTATGCGTAAGTCCTGCTAAATAAAGGAACGCCATAATTAATTGACTTGTTCCCTTACAATTGCGAAATTATATGATATCTAAGAAACTAATTCAGACCATATTGCTGGGATTTGCTATGTGTTTTTGCCTATTGCTTGGTGTTGAGCAAGACCCGACTATAGCAGCAAGTCTCACGGAAGCTGAATCGATATCTCAAGAAAGGATGCAAACCCTGCTTGAACCCCACAATCTGGAATCGGGAGTCGATCGCTTTCTCACGTCGATTCCAGTAGGCTATTACACGATCGCCAGTGTCGAAGAGTTGAAAAGCCTGTTAAAGAAGTCTCAACCCATGTTAGTAGATGTGCGAGAAGCCTCTGAGTATCGGTCTGGACATATACCTAACGCAATTAACATTCCCCTAAGAACCCTGTCGCACAATCTGAATCAAATTCCACGCACTCGCCCCGTGGTGTTGTATTGCTCCTCCGGTTATCGAGCGGCAATGGGAGTGATGACATTACACCTGTTGGGCTATGAGAATGTGCAGGGTTTTCCACCTAGCTTTGTCGGCTGGAAAAACGCAAAAGAGGCGATCGCGTCCAGGTAATGCACAAAAATAATTACTCCGTTCCCGAATTTTAACTTGGTGAGGACTTTTGTCATGAAATCTATCTGCTTCAACGGTTCTAAAATTCGCCGCCTGCTGGCTGCTTTAATCTGCGTTTCACTGCTTGTCTGGAGTCCATTACCCGCTTTTGCTGCTGTAGCGCAAATCGAAGAATCTCCAGGGCAAATGCTCTACCAATCTCGGCAAAATCTGCGAGATCAGACTGGAAGATCCTGGCAGGCGATCGCCTTCAAGCGCATCCATCCTGATGGTAGTGCTATTATCTCCCTGCGACTAGTGGGATTTCCTGGTGCAGTAGAATTAGATCATACTCAACCTCTCACGCTGACAACATCTCTGAGACAAACTCTGATCGCCAAGGATGTTTCTAGCGAAATTTCTCAGGAGACACCAGCCCTAGCAAATGTTGGAGAATATGACATTCAGCCTGTCATACCGCAGTTGCGTGCTGAAATTCCTCTTGAGTTAACTTTGCCGATGGTAACTGGTTCAGGGATCAAGTTACAAATCCCATTCACGGCGATCCAAGAGTGGCAAACAATTTCTGCTCTTTGACAACTGTTACAAATGTTTCGTGTGTAACAGTTAGTCAAAACCAAAGTCTACTCGCTGTCGCCTCAATGTCCCAAGCTTTAACCCAAAGCCGCAATCGCTCTCTCAACAATCACCCCATCCTGCATCTGAATCACCCGCTTTGTCTGAGCTGCTACCGTTGCATCATGGGTGACAATCACGATCGTAGTTCCCTGTTGATTTAATTCCGTCAGCAAATTCATAATCTCGTGAGAAGTTTTGGAATCTAAAGCCCCCGTTGGTTCATCCGCCAACACTAAGGCAGGATGATTCACCAGTGCGCGAGCGATCGCTACTCGCTGTTGCTGTCCTCCCGAAAGTTGGCTAGGGCGATTTGTTAAGCGATCGCCTAATCCAATCTTTTCTAAGGCGGCGATCGCAGATTCCAGTCGTTGCGATCGCGGCACATCTGCATAAATCATCGGCAGCATGACATTTTCTAGTGCCGTCAACCGAGGCAACAAATTGAATTGTTGAAACACGAAACCAATATATTGATTGCGGATATCTGCAAGTTCATCATCATCCAGGGTTGTCAAATCTCTACCGTCTAAGATATATTGTCCACTCGTCGGACGATCCAGACAGCCGATGATGTTCATCAGTGTTGATTTCCCTGAACCCGAAGCCCCCATAATCGCCACATATTCCCCATCTTCAATCGATAAATCAATTTCCTTCAGAACGGGGACATCCAATTCTCCCAAGTGATAGGTTTTCGTGATGCCCTCCATTAAAATCATGTTTGCCATAGTGATTACTCATTGTGTAGTGCTGAAATCGGATCTAATTTGGCAGCATTACGCGCTGGGATGCCGCCTGCCAGAATGCCAACAAGAAAGGAAAGGCTAAAACCTGCCCCAATCGACCATAACGGTACAATAAACGGAAATTTGAACACAGTTGCGGCAGCAAATGCGAACCCAATGCCCAATCCCACGCCAATTACACCGCCAACTGTGGAGATAACGATCGCTTCAGTCAAAAACTGCCTTAAAATATCTGTGCCGGTTGCACCCACAGCTTTGCGAATGCCGATTTCTCGCGTTCGTTCCATCACCGAAACTAGCATGATGTTGGCAATTCCAATGCCGCCG
The DNA here is from genome assembly GCF_013393905.1 of Nostoc sp. C052. GTDB lineage: Bacteria > Cyanobacteriota > Cyanobacteriia > Cyanobacteriales > Nostocaceae > Nostoc. The sequence continues at coordinate 489,868 of NZ_CP040273.1, read as the reverse complement.
ACAATCAGAGAAATACCTGCGATCGCACCTATCATCAAGGTAAATGAACCCATGACGCTGCTGAAAGTGCTGATAATATCAACTAGATTGGTAATCCGAAAATCATCGACGGCTGACGGATGAATGCCATGCCGTAAACGTAGAATATTCGTCACCTGAAATTGAGCCGAGTTCAGTTGATCGCCATCAAGGGCTTCTAACCAAAATCCATTAATTGCGACACCCGTTAAGGCGTTATTGCCGACAATTTGGGCAGACATATTGGTTAAGGGGATATAAATCACATCGTCAAGATCCTGTCCGCCCGACGTTCCCTTCGATTCCGCCACCCCTACCACGGTGTAGCGCTTACCCCGAATCCGTAAATCAGCCCCAATCACGGATTCATTTGTGTTAAATAATTCATCTAGCACTGTGGAACCGAGAAATGCCACAGGGCGGCCAGCATCCAAATCCCCTTGACTAAAAAAGAGTCCCGTTTGGGGATGAATGTTTTTTATAGTTGGGTAGTTCAAATCCGTTCCTACAAGGGTGGTGGCGATGTTGTTATTACCTCTGACGATCTGAATTGAACTGCGTTGTAAGAATGCCGAAACCGATTTAGCGGCTGGGACTTGTTTAGCGATCGCCTTAGCATCTTCCCAAGTCAGTGTACTGGCTGAACCCGCTCCTAAACTGATGCCGCCTGTTCTGGCTGCCCCCGCCGTGACTACCATCACGTTTGTTCCCAGTGCTTGGATTTGTAACTCCGTTGACTTCTGCACACCCTGTCCCACGGCGGTAATCGTAATTACTGAGGAGATACCAATAATCACGCCCAACATAGTCAAACCTGTCCGCAGTTTGTTGCCCAAAAGCGTTTCGACTGACATGATCAGAACTTCACCGAAAGAGATTTTGCCCTTTCGTGGACGGCGCGGACGATTCGTTGTTTGTAAATTAGTAAGTTTTTTCATTATGGCTCTTAGAAGATGTTTGAAAAGTATTTCGCTGTGGCTTTAGGCACTTTTAGATCCCCCCTAACCCCCCTTAAAAAGGGGGGAACTAGAGTCAAAGTCCCCCTTCTTAAGGGGGATTTAGGGGGATCTAGAACATTTTGCTACCGAGAAGAGGACTTTTCAAACATCCTCTTAAATCATTCGTAATTACGAATTACGAATTATGAACGTCTGCCATTAGCTGTAGAAACCTTACGGGTTCCAGGTGGAAAGCTGAGTAAGACGTGTTCGTTTCCGGTTAAGCCAGACTTTACCTCGGTTTTGTCATTCACCGTTGTCCCAACTACAATCGGCACAAAGACTGAATCGCCTTTGTCCTTGGCCACAAATACGCCCTGAGAATTATTTTGTTGAACGATCGCCCCAGTAGGCACCACCAGCACATTTTTCAACTCTCCAGCTTTAAAGTCCACAGTTACATTCATCCCCGATCGCAGCAGATGTTGGGGATCTGGCACTGATGTCTTCACTTCAAAACTAGTCACATTTTGCACAACATCCGACTGAGTGGCAATTTGCGTTACCTGTCCAGTAAAAGTTTTCCCCGGATAGGCATCTGCCTGAATTGTCGCAACTAGACCCATACGGATTTGGGCAATGTTCGCTTCTGCAACCTGGGCAACAATCTGATTCGTGGATGCGAGAGCCAAGATGGAAGACGATGAAGCAGAAGAAACCGAACTACCTGCGGTGGTAGGCGTGACAAATGAGCCAGGATCGGCAAATTTCCGGGCGACAATCCCACTAAAGGGGGCGCGGATCACCATATCATTGATATCTGTCTGGATAATTTGCACTGCTCCCTCAGCCGCCGCTACTTGGGCGCGGGCTTGCTGAATGTCCTCCGGTCGTGATCCGGCTTGGGAGAGCGATAGAGCCTCCTGTTTCTGTTTGAGGAGTGCCTCGGCTTGAGTAATCTCTTCTGGCCGAGTTCCCGATCGCATCAATGAAGCAGCTGCTTGTGTTTGCTTGACTTGAGTCTGGGCGCGATCGCGGCTAGTACGGAAGGTATTCAGACTTTGGAGAGCGATCGCACCTGAGTTATAGAGTTCTTGATTTCTTTTGAGATCATCGTTAGCTTGACGCAGAGCATATTGAGCATCTCTTAACTGGGCTTGGGCTTGGGCAACTTCTTGGAGTCGATTCCCATTGAGCAATTTTTGGAGATTTGCGTCTTGTTCAGCCAGTTGTGCCTTTGCTGTGGCGATATCTTGAGTTCGATTCCCATTGAGTAATTTTTGCACATTTGCCTCAGCCGCAGCGAGATTTCCTTGAGCTTGCCGTAATTGTCCCTGAAGATTCGAGGCATCCATGTAAGCAAGCACCTGCCCAAGTTGGACAGAATCGCCTTCTTTAACTAGCAGTTGCTTCAAAATCCCTGATGTTTTGGGGCTTACATTAACTGAACGTTCGGGTTCAACAGTTCCATTTGCAGAAACCGCGATCGTGAGATTTCCTCGCTTAACTAAAGCCGTTTGAATCTTCAGCTTTGCTTGCTGTTGAGGCACTAATACCAGTTGGTAATAAGCGAGATAGCCAACGCCAATCATGGAAATCAATATCAGTAAACCAAGTAGCCATTTATTTGCTCTTAGCTTACTTAGTCCATTCGGTTTTAGTTCTTTAGGCTTTAGTTCCTTCGGTTTTAGGGCAATGGTCATAGGTAATACCTCTCATTTCAGAATGCAACAAGTGATTGGGGTGTATAAAAACTGTCTATAGGATTTGAAGATTTTAGAAAATTATCAGAAATAATTCAGTTGTTAGGAGTCAGATGAGCTACCCCTCGGTGCGCTAACAGAATTTAATTATGTTTGATTGTGAATTCACAATTCACAATTCTTCATCAATATTCGCTCTATTTTTATTAGTAATAATAGCTTTATGTAATGGATTACTATTTCAGTATGACAAAGGTATGTTTGATTTCTAGGGTTATTTGATTGATTTAAAAAAAATCTCACTTTTACTTTTAGGTATTCAGAGTAATCAAGCGATCGCTATAGAAAACTTCAAAAATTTGAAAGCAATATTTAGCGTCTAAAGTCTTGTGAAAAGAAGCAAATGCAAATTTTTTATAAGAGTAATTATGTTTTAAAAAGCTTTAAATAGTGTATGAATTGTATAACTTCTACTAAAACGTTCAAAAGGCAGAGGTTATATTGGAAAAAATCTGTAAGTATTAAATGTGCGGCTAAACAAACTCAAGCTGAAATTCAATTTTAACTTGACTCTCAACAGTAAGCCGGGAAAATACTTGTTGGCGGCAACACTGGCGACTATTGGAGTGACAATAATCATTCCCTGGACACCGTTGGCAACCCTACTGGGATTTCAAGCATTGCCGTTGAGGTTTGTGCTGGTTCTGGGAGCGATCGTGTTGTTCTACGTGACTGCGGCTGAGAATGTCAAACGAGTGTTTTACAGCTACGTAAAATTTTAATCTCTCAGTTGATAGAAAAGCATAGTATATGTAGTACAGGTCGGCGGAAATAAACCATCCATTTAAAATGTCTAAAACCCTCACGCAATGGTAATTACGTTAGCGTAGTGGGGCGTAGCTTGCTTCTCGCCTCTAGCGAGTATTACGAATTACGCAAAGGGCTTGTACAAAAAAGCTATTCATCTTCGTCTCCTGATGGTCGTTCGCTCTCGCTTTGTTGGGTGTTCCACTCCAAAACAATACGCTCTAGCATTTCACCCTGCGTACAGTTATTTATAACAGCGTATTGCTTAATTAACTCTGTTACTTTAAGACTAATGTGGCGTATATCTAGTGGGTTATTTCTTGCCGTTTTCATGATCTTTTACCAGAATGTTTAAGCAGTTTTGCTGTTTCTGTTACTAACTGTTTCACCAAAGGCTTTTGGATATACAGACGCAAGAGCCTTCAGGATTGCCAGTAAAAGTGATCGCTGAAATTTCTTTTTCGTTTGAAGACATAAATGTTCGGAATTTTCGTATTAGCCTAGCCCCTATACTATGATTTGGTGCTGTTTGATTTTCTGAATTAGTTGATTAACTACGATACAAAACTTAATTCTTGATGATTTTTGCAATCCAAACCTCTTTCAGGAATTAACCAAAAGAATTATTGCCATTCCCTATCCTCAAGTTCCTTTATCGGCAACAATAAGGTGGCTTCAATTTCCTGCCTAATAGCAGCTGTCACCTCACAATTGCTATGCAGGCAATCGAGTAGTAACTGATTAGCATCATAGTAGCGTTGCAACACTTGCTCTTGCTCAGAGCTAAACTGCCACTGGTGGTTAATATTGCGATAATTAATCACTGTCTTGTTTACCTGTTGGGCCCAAGCTGGATAGTTCGTTTGCGACCATAGCTCAAACCGTTGTTGACTTTGACCAGAATTTGGCAATTGATCAGAGAGTTGTTGCAAGGATTTATGGAGTCCAACATCCAGAACAATACCCAGAATGTTGCTCATAGCTTCTCCGCAGGCGTGGATGTGGGCAAAGTCCTGGCTCCCATCAATTGCACACTCCAGTAGCAGGTCATTTAATGCCGCATCCAGAAACATCCCCTGGTCGAGGCTGCTGGCTAGGGCAAAGTGCGAAGCTATGTGCGGAGTCCGACTCAAGGCCAGGTAAAATGCTCTCACTGTCGCATCTTTGGATTGGATGGGAATACTGCGAGATTTTTGGCTAGCCCAGGTCAAAAACTCTTGTAAATAAGGGTCTTGGGCAACCAGTGTATCAATCTGTTGCTTCATCAACTGTACTAGAGAGTCTGCACTCCTGAGCATGATGGCGGTTAACAAGAAGATTTCGCGCCAGTGGGGATCGCTGATATGACTGACTAGACCGGATAGCGCTTGCCCAAATGCCTCTAAGTTATGGCTGGCAACGATTTTCCTTGCTGTGAAGTATTCTTGAAATGCAAGATAGGAAAAGGAAAAAATTCCCCGCGCCCGTTCTGCCAGTAGTCCATGTTGAGCCTCGATTGACTTTAGCGCTGCTTCGCTTTCTATTTGCAGTTCTTCTGCATCTATTGGCACGTTACTGAGATTCTGAATATAGTCACCAATGTATTGCTCAACGATGCGTTGCTCAAAAAAGTACTGACCCTGCTCAAATGTCGCTGCGGCAATTTGACTCAATAACTTGAGCTTTTGTGGTAATAAAAAGCCTCGGTAAACGCCATCCCGTTCAACGCCTCTGGCTTCATCCCATTTGCCTAATAGAATATCTAAACCTTCTTTATAAAAGTCAGTCCGCTTAGTCGGAAATTTTTCTTTACCATGAAACACCCAACAGGCAAGATGCAGAAATAGCGGTGTGACGACGAGTTGGCGAAATTGCCAATTTTCATCTAATTCCAACTTCTGAATAAACTTAACGGAGTGGGCAAGACCATCTTTAATGTTGGTCTTGGTAAAGGCCACAAACCATTTTTGAGCGAAGGCTCGGATTTGTTCTAATGTAAATGGGGCAATTTCAACATCGGTAAAGCCTCGGAGTCTGAGTTTTTGAGCTGCTGTTCGACAAGTCGCCACGAACCGATTTTTGTGATACTTCTCCGAAAATCTGCGAATCTCGTTTAAGACAGGATTGCTTTGTTGGTTAAGAACTTCATCCATACCATCAAGCAACAGTAATATCCTACCTTCATTCAGCAAGGTTTCAATGACTGAGGGATCGGAAATTCCAGATGTGATAAATTCCTGGCGGATGTAGTTTAATAGGCTGAACTCGTTGGTAATCTTAGACTCTTGGGCAAAGTTTCTCAGTGTGATCAAGATTGGCACTTGATTTGCCGCAAATGCGCTTTGGTTGCATTGAATGGCAAGATGTTGCAAAAAGGTGGTTTTACCTACTCCTGGTTTGCCTAGCACCCTGAGCTTGGAGTATGTTTCAACTGCCTGTGTACCAGGTATTTGTTTCTCGTCAACTTCACCTAAGCCAATACGGTCAAATTCTTTGGCATCAAGGTTTTGCAGATCGGTGATTTCTAACCACTGAAGGCTGGCAATTGACTCCAAAATATTCACATCTATATATATGTCATCGATCGCAACGGGACGGCTGATATCCAATAACTGCAAAATACCACACTGGTCTTGAATTTTGTCGAAGCGTTGCGATCGCACGAATGGCACTAGTTTATCAATATCCAGTACAGTCGGCTGGGCGTATTCTTCTCGTGACAAAAATTCTGCTGGAGGATTAATCGCAATCTCCCGCCAATTCAGTTCTAAAATCAAACAAATTTCAATAAAGGTATGACGCTCAACTGGACGACCACTGAAAAACCGCCAAATTGGTTGTCTAGTCTTGAGGTTGACTTCTGCTGCTAGATTCTCTTGTGTCCAACCCTTACGGGCAAACGCTCTTTTAGCCTCTTGAATACCACTGAGTGATGCTTGGAGCGATCGCTTGACCATAGGACAAAAACTTGATCCTAAAATCAAGAACTCAAACTTTTACTAACATCTTCCATCCTAGAGCTTTTTTTTGTGCTAATCACTCTCTCCAAGGTTCAAGGATATACACAATTAAGAAAAAATACTCTAGCTATAGTGAGATCCTGTTACATATATTAATTTTTGTAAGGAACTCAAACACTATTAACTTATTTTATACATTTGAAACTTGGAGCAATACTTAATCTCAAGCACCCATCTGTCATGCTCTATGAAGTACAGATTAATATAAGGGCTTATCAATATTTGTCCTTATTCACTATGATTTTAGCTTGAAGATAAATATGAATTTTTTATTAATTAGTAAAGTATATAAAATCATTGAGCTTGCTGAATTAATCTATTCCCCAAAGTCATCAGGTATACTGTTTAGTAAAGTAAATATACCAGAAACTTTTCTAGACAAATTGTCTAATTATTTAGAAGATTTTGAAATGACAGGAAGAACATCAGTCAGAGTACTACATAAATATGTAGACGATTTTTCTTCAGATGAAAAAGGACAAGTTATAGCCCTTATATGGCTTGGTCAATATGTATCCTGTGAACAACCATCAAACTTAAACGATTTAACTGCACAAGCACTACATCTCATCCCTCAAAACTATACAACTAGTTATATTATCGAAAAGGCTTTCCTAGCTAAATATCTTCGCTCCGGGCTGAAAAAAATAAATAGTAATCACTGCAACAATTAAATTGAATAGCTGCGTGCGGTCTTTTCTATCTGATAGCAGCTTTTAATGATGATGTCGCTCCTTCTTTGAAGATATACGACTCAGAAATACGGGAGCATCCCAATTTTGCCAAAATAAAATTTGTAGCATCTTGCTTCCTAATGTCCAGGAAGCGGGCTAGAAACCCGCACTACCAAAAAATAAATTTACACATTTGGGATGCTCCCAGAAATACAAGATAGAGTGGATATTTTGGTTGAGCAGGAAACTCATAACTAATAACATCTATAGCGTTGTTAAATAGTTGAGTCTTAACCTTGGTTCCCGTTATGCTTTAGAAATACTAACATATAGTTGATTTTTAGCAAGTCTAAACATTTTTGTAGTGATAAATATGTAGTGATAATAGAGATTTAGTAACTAAAATTATTTATTTTTAGCTTTGGATAAAAAGACTAGAAAAATAGTTGGAGTTTACATAAGTAAGCGCAGCGAAGATGGAGCTAGAGGATTATGTAGTAGGGAGAGGGGAGGAGGCTTTGGGTAAATCAATTGAGAATACACATCCTTGATGGGGGATATCCCGAACTGAGAGTACACCCTTGTTTAGGGACACGGCGCGCCGTGAAATTGTAAGCCCAATCCCCAATCCTGATCTATCTGTTCCCATCTGAGAAAAAGCTTTAAAAAGTTCTTCCACCTCACCAGGCGGGAGTCCTCCACATTGATCCTCTATTTCAAGCAAAACACGCCCACCTACAGCCTTACCGCGTATCCATACAATCCCACCCTGCTTGGTGAACTTAATGGCATTTTGAACCAGATTCGATAAGGCAGATATTATTAGGTGACGATCTATTAAAACTTCCAATTCCGGCGCTACCTCAACACACACCTCAATTGATTTCGCACTTGCTTCAAACCATGCAGTAGCCTCAACTTCACTGACTAAATGAATAACTCGACATCTCTGATATTGTCCGGTTGATTCGTTCCGCAGTCGCACCTCAACAAGTGAACGATCAATAATGTCTCTCATACGCCTATGGGCATTCTCAAGAATACGAGATGTACTTCCATTGGCTCCGACTTTCCCTGTGATTATAAGTTGGGAAGCTAAACTAGCAGAGGTCAACGCATTTCGCAACTCATGTGCTAGAAATCCCAGACGTAGAACCTCATCCCGCTCTGCATTCTCGCGCTGACCTCGATTAAACTCTGTAACCGCTTCAGCGATAGCGATATCGAGGCAGAAATTTAATCGATTGAATTCACGAGGGGATGTTGTTTGATTAGTATTCTCCTGAATATACTCAGTGATAGCTTGACAAAGAGCGCCGTAGCCATGAACAACCTGAGAAATGCTATAGCCAAGTTTTAACGACTCTTTTCCCCGACGTTCTGCTGCGGCTCTGTGAACACTTTCTATAGAATTGTTATGTGCTTCCCCAGATTCATCTATATCAGCATCAGCACGTAATACCTCAATGAGTTCATCGTAGAACACAGGTAATCCTCTTTCCATTTCGTCGCTCGAACTCATGGAATCAGCAAGACGCGCGATCTTTTTTGAACACAAGGCGAGAATTTCGTTACGTTCTGCTAAGAGAAATTCATGTAACATTATGAATGTTCTTAATTTTATACTTATTCTACCATCAGGATATCGCTAGAACAGCGATCGCATCCACCCCAGAACAATTTCCCATACCCTCACCGAGACTAAGTATTTGACCCACATTCCGCACGTTATTTTGTAGTATAAAAAGCAATACAAAAATTTGGAAGTAGTTACTAAATTATCCGAATATAAATACTAAATCTGTATTATCACTATAGTCAGCCTCCAATTCAATTCAAAATGATTTTATTAGTGGTCTGACCATGAGCATCAATATCATAGATAATTGGAATTGCTGTTCCTAACTCAACATTGACAATCTCCTCATCTGATAGGTTTTCTAAGTGCTTAATGATGGCACGGAGTGAGTTTCCATGCGCTGCAATCAAGACATTATCTCCTGTGATTAAGTGTTGCAAAATGCGATCGCAAAAGAATGGAACAGTGCGCTTCACCGTATCTGCCAAACTTTCGCCACCCGGTGGAGGCACAGCATAGGATCGTCGCCAGAGTTGCACCTGTTCTTGGCCAAATTTTACGGCGGTTTCAGCTTTATTCAAACCTTGCAGTTCACCATAGTACCGTTCATCTAGCATAGCTGTGGGATAAACTGGTAGTTCCCGTTCGTGGCTACCCTTGTATTTATCCCAACCATGCCAGGCTTGATCATCTGCCTGATGCTTGATGATCGGAATTCTCCCGTCGCAAATATCATCGACTTCTGTCAAGATAATAATTGCAGTTTCAATAGCTCGAAACAGCATACTGGTAAAGCAAACTCTGACTCGATAATGCTTCAGTTTACAGGAGGCGATGGTTGCCTCTGCTCGCCCCTGTTCGCCTAAAGGAACATCAACCCATCCTGTAAATTTATTCTCTGCATTCCAAAGGCTCTGTCCGTGACGGATCAATATTAATTTAGCCATTATGTGTTGCTTCGGTGTGCGATCGCGTGGATCTAGAGTTCCAGGGTGTCAAAAATGTCATGTAGAATCTGTGCGGAATGAATAAGCTGTTGTTGCTCCGTATCGTTGAGAGTAAGGTTGACCCTCTTAATCACACCTTTTTCATTGACGACAGAGGGCAGACTGAGACAAACATCGCTAATACCATAGAAGTCATTCACCAGGCAGCTAACTGTAAGAATACGCTCCTGTCCACGCAGAATGGCTTGGACAATTTCAGTCGTTGCCAATCCAATGGCGTAGGAAGTACACCCTTTGCGTTTGAGGATTTCGTAGCCAGCGTTTTTAACGCGCTCAAAAATCTCTTGTGCAGCCTTATCTACTGCCGAACTACCCTCTCGGTCATAGAGAGGCATTCCGGCAATATTCACCTTGCTCCAAACGGGCACTTCACTGTCGCCATGTTCACCAATGATGTAAGCATGAACACTGCGTGAATCAATGCCCATTTTCTGCGCCAGCAGGGTACGAAAACGGGCAGAGTCAAGCACCGTTCCAGAGCCAATTACCCTAGCAGCAGGAAAACCGGAGAGCTTTAGTGTCACGTAAGTCATAATGTCTACGGGATTGCTGACAATCAGCAAGATAGCATTGGGGCAATATTTGACGACATCTGCAATCAAGCTCTTAAAGATGGCAACGTTGCGTACAACCAAGTCGAGGCGGCTCTCTCCCGGCTTCTGACTGGCTCCAGCAGTAATAATTACCAGGTCTGCATTCTGTCCGACATCGGCAACGGTGCCAGCTTTAATCTCAACAGGCTCGACAAAAGGAATGCCATGCCTTAGATCCATGACCTCTCCCTGAAGCCGCTCTGTCTGAATATCTTGAAGAATTAACTCATCAAAACAGTTTTGGATCATCATCGAATAGGCACATGCCATCCCTACTTGTCCAGCACCAATAATGACACCTTTGCGAGGACGGATGCTGACTTTATTTTCAACACTGGGATTAGGCGTAAAGAGGGTTTCAAACATTTTTACTGCTGCAATAACTTAGTAAGCGATCGTCACTGAATTTTAGATTTTAGATTTCCAATCTAAAAGGAAAGTTAGGTACAATTTTTTACTCAAGTCCTTACCTTCCTTACGGGATGTGAGAGCGTTCAGGTATAGGATCAATCTAAAATCCAAAATTGTTTGACCTTATGCACTTAGCGACTTCCAGAGAATAAATTACCCAATTTATTGAGATGATATTTTTCTTTTCTCCCTGCTCCCCTGCCTACACAGCGATTGATTATTTTTTTAACTGGAAGTCCCTTACCAAGAGTGGAGCGCCCGGAGTTGAGGTGTTTTCTTCAATTGATGCATCTGCATCCGAGTCAAGACATCATCCAGAATCGTCACGGCTTCAACAACAAACGGGCCCTTGTTGAGCATGACGCACTCAGCCCGTTCTGCCATTGCTGCATCCGTCATTTCTGCTCGTGAGGGAATTCCTTTTTTCACCAGATTTTCTAGCACCTGAGTTGCCCAAATCACCGGGATATGAGCCGCCTCACAGAGCCAGAGAATTTCTTCTTGCATTTCAGCCAGTCGTTGATACCCAATTGCGATCGCCAAATCGCCTCTAGCAATCATCACCGCAAAGGGTTGTTGACCTGCCGCTTGCACAATCAACTCAGGTAAATTACTGACGGCTTGGGGTGTTTCAATCTTAGCAACAATGGCAATTTCACTCTTTTGAGGCATCCGATCTGCTAACTCTTGCTGGAGCAGTTTAATATCATTGGCAGATTGCACAAAAGAATAGCCCACAATATCGGCATGGGTGGCAACAAAATCTAAATCCTCTCGATCTTTATCAGTAAGTGGGCTAAGTTGCAAATCTGTATCGGGGAAATTAAGCCCCTTGTCTGGCAGAAGTTTACTACCCTTTAAACTCGCATGGGTGATGCGTAAGAGAACACCCTGATCCGTGAGAGATTCTACATGCGCTCCAATACGACCATCATCAATCCAGGCAGTTGCGCCCACCTGCAATTGATCGAGTACTCCGGGCAGAGTACAATTTGCCTGGAAACACTGAGCATCCGTCATACTAGGCATATCACGGGTTAAGACAAGACATTCCCCTTGAAAGATGCGATGTTTCTGATGAGGTGTGATTACTAAGCCAATTCGGGGCTTCGGCCCTGCCAGATCCATTAAGACTTTGCAAGAATTTCCGGTTTCTTTCTCTGCCTGACGGACATTGCCAATCATCGCTTCCCAAAGTTCAGCGCGATCGTGGGCACAGTTAATGCGTACACAGTTAGTCCCTCGCTGAAGCAGATCCCGGACAAATTCGTAATGGCTGGCGGCTTCCATTGGCAATGTCACCATGATTCTGACCCGGCGATGAGCTAAAGTCTGACCAAACACATCTTCGGTATGTTGGTGAAGTAGGCGATCGCCCTCCAGAAACGCTCCAATAGAAGGACGAATCGGCAAACTAGCCGAATTGACCTGACAGATTGCCCCCAGAGTGGAAATCACCGCATCTAAATTCGGCATGACTCGCGCTTCCAAACGACCCAAGGAAGATAAGCCCCAGGGGATTAAGGCAGCTTGCAGAGGACGTAGGTCATGTCTTCGTAGAGCCATGTAATGGGCAAGATTGAGTCCACTGCTGAGAAACTCTTGTCGTTGAATGCGCGATCGCCACTGGTAAAAAATGTCTTGCCCTTCTTGAATAACCACCTGACGCAATTTTTGCAGCGTATTTAACAAGACACAAGGATCAGATAGGTCTAATGCAAGGTAGTCAAAAGTATCTTCTTCTTGATTATGCTCTAGAGTAGAAATTGTCATTAAATAACCCTCAAAAGACTGTATTAACAATTTAATAACGAACCACAGAGGCACAGAGAACACAGAGAGAAAGAGAGAAAGAGAGAAAGATTCTAAAACTTAGTTTACGTAAGCATTGTTGGCTTGACAGACTACTAGTAGCGTCAATTGAGTTACCCCAAAACCGGGGGTTGTGTCTTACCAAATTGCCAGCTAAGGAGCGATCCCAAGCCCAACAGACTCACAACAAACACCACAATCCCGCCCACAAATGGAATCAGCGCAAGTACTGTGACAATCAGCAACCCAATCAAGAACTGCTGCAAGCTGCTTTGCCGTTGGTGTAGCCTCTCTGTAAGAAAATCGCTTTTTACCACTTGTTGACCGATGAATAGTGAAATTCCCAATGCCCCAACCAATGATGTCAGACTCACCATCAACATCAGGAGTGGAATCAATGGAATACCAATTAGGGTGATTGCCAAAAAAATGTTAAGGGCAAATAAGGTAAACATTGCCCCAATTCCCCATAAGGCGCTTTTACCGGGATATTGACGCACGGTAGCTGCTAAATTCGGCAGAAAAGGTGGTGCGGTTTGTAATAAAATTATGCCCAGAATTGCACCGACGATCGTCGAAAAAATCCGAAAACCAGCGTAAAAGAAATACATCGGCAAAAATCGATCTCGATGACGGTACATTCCCGTCATGCCTCGTGCATTATATTGACCATCGAATGTGCTGTTTGAGCCGCCAATTGTGGCTCCTTCTGCTAATACGACTTTGCCACCGATCGCATAGGCATCGCTATCTACCCGTGCGCCTTGCTTGAGAATGATATTTCCACCGATAGCGATCGCAGTTTGTGTCACCCGTCCATTGGGTTGGATGATCGCCGAACCACCAATGGCAATAGCATTTTCTACAACTTGTTTTTCTACAACCGTGACATTTCCGCCCAATCGAATCAGATTGGTATTATTAATATTTAGATCAGTCTGTGCGATCGCATTTCCGGCAAACAGAAATACTATCGTAGAGATAAACACGATTGTCAACTGCTTCCAGCTCATGGTTAAGACTCCTAATTTTATTTTCCAATCTCGCCAGTTAGATTAGGCAATACTTGACCGAAGAGGCAGAGGGAATTATCTTCAACAGTCTTCTCTAATCTTCTTCAACTAGTTTCACCTGATTATGTGGACTGTAATCTAAACAATTAATGGTTTGATCGGTTAGCACCGTTGATGGATGGACGGTGCATTTAAGATATGAATTATGGCTAAAATATCGACAGTGAGGACACTTGGCTTGATGAGGCAATTTGAGGCTAAATAAATACTGCTGCACCCGCTTAGGAATGAAGGCATAAATTAAAGTAGCGATCGCCGAAATAATCATAGCGCTGACTACTATCAGGAAACCCATATCTAGCACAGAAAGAGTTTCTACTCCCCGATGATCTAGAGGGAGTGAATTAGCTGGCAGAGTTGCGATCGATTTTTCTTCCATGACTCCATTACGCTCCTATATTCTGTTATAAATAGGTTCAAAATGAAGATATTTAACATCATAGTCATTAAATCATCTCGTTTTTTATACTGTTCCACTACTTTGGACGAGTACCGTTTGATTTACTGCATGAATTAATTGATTACGATATAAATTGTAATCAAAGCAATAAAAATCTTGAGGATACAATAAGGGGTAAAGGTATCTTTTATAGCTTTACCCCTATAACTCAATACAGTTCAGTATGCTTTACTAATAATCACAGCTTTTAATGCTGCTGTGCTGTATCTACATATCTACAGGTTATACCCTGAGATATTTTTTTAATCAATTGTCAACTTTTCAAACAACCTCTAAGCAGGACTAAGAGTTTTTTGCAAGTTCTCAATTTTGTCTTGAGAAAAACTTGTTCTAATTAACTTTCCTCCAAAACGATTAAATTCTGCAATTATTTTCTCTAGATTAACGGAGGAAATTAGAACAAACAATGATGAAGAATTTGGTTTTAAAGATTCTTCAATTTCTGTTAAAAAACTACTATCAAATGTGCCCTCTTTAATAGTAAGAGTGCGATGAAAGAAAACTGCGCTAATGATTCCACCCCAGAGTTCATTACTCAGGTCTCCAGGTTCAACCAAATCGTGATATGGTTTAACCCTAATCTTACCAGCTGCATTTTTGGTAATCACAACTGCATCTTTCAAATCTGCTAAGTTTTCTCGCTCAAGTTTGAGTAGTTCTAAAAGTACTTCATCTGCTTCATATTTTTCATCGAAATTGACTACAACTAATTCACTCATACTATTTTTGGATTGTAATTGTTTAAAGGAAAAATGACTTTTTACTGTATCTGCATTTTACCTCATAAACTGCTGATTTTTAGTTTACGATACCTGTGATCGCTGCTACTGCATTTACTGATTTGGCGAATAGACTGGGCGTAAATGGGAAAGCGATCGCAAAAGAGTAGATTTTATCGCTCGGTTGTCGCGTAGAACGTCCGCGCCTGTGCCAGTAACTGGTCTTCGCTCATGTGTTGTTCATTGACGACGACTGTACCGACAACTAGCTGGGCGATATCTGGATGATGTTCTTTGAGATCCGCCAGCAGATAATCCATCGCGCTGCTCGATCCGGTTGAACTGCCAAAGATCAGAATCTTCTTTGCGCCACTTAGCGTAGGTGTAGCCCGTCGTAGACATCGCGCTATTGCCTCATAGAAGGATTTTAGTTCCGGCTGGCGCTGACCGTTGGCATCGTCATCCAAATTGTGCAGATGCCGATGAGAGCCGTCCGGGTCGTAAGGAACGATCCGTTCTGGTACTGAGCCGTGCAGTTCAGTTTTATAGATACGCGCCTCACGGTGATCGATAACGACCAGCAGGTGGACACCCTCGGCGATGATTGCCTGGGCGGGGACAGCAGAACGCTCAAGGAAGTGGCGAATCTGCATTAGTTCATGGATATCAGATAAATCTTTGTGCTTCGAGGGGTGAACTGTCAGCGTCTCACCATTCCGCGTAAATCTCAGATTGCCGTTATGTTCCTGAGTCTCTTCAGTCAGTGCATTTAGCATTGATCGGACATCGTGCCACTGAAGGTTTCGGGCTACTGGGTGTCCAAAGATAGCGTTGTAAGTGGTTTGATGAATCCGGGACATCTGCATTTCCATTAATTTCTCCTTAGTCTTGTTAGACCAGTTATCATCGGATACACTCAATCTCTAAAATGGCAAATAGTTCATTAACTTATAAACAATTCTGCTCATTTACTACTCTGGGCGACTACCGTTTGAGTTAATGGATGAATTGATTGATTACAATACGAGCTATGGCAACTCGGTGTTGTTGTCCTCCTGAAAGCTGCTTACGGCGGTTTGTTAAGCGATCGCCCAATCCAACCTTTCAAGCGCATGATGCTAAACGCGACGGTTTACCCAGTGTCCTGGCACCCATCGCCGATGACCGTGGGAGGTCCGTTGGTAATGTCCTGCCACCCAGACCCGGCGATAACGAGCGCGGCGTGTAGTATTGCGCCGAGTTTGTTCGCGCTGGTTTTGAGCCAATCGATCTGGTGCAACCCGGCCTGCCTCGACGACACCGGAACGAGTTGAATTCTGCCCATGATTAACATTGAACTCTGCGGCTGAGGCAGATTTTGCCAAGACTCCAAGGGGAAGAGCAAGCATCAGGATAACGATTATGCGTTTCATTAGATGTTCCTTTCGATAAGTTGAGAGTAGCTACAATTAAAGCGGTTGAACTGGAATTTCCTGCCTGCTTGACATACTGACAAGTTCATTGCTGATACTCATCGATTAATTGCGCTCTTTTTGGAGGAAGTTAGTCAATCAGGCAATGTTGTTGGACAAGATTTCAGATAACTCTCCTCGTTAACTACTCTGAGGGGCTATAGCTTGATTTCTTGAGTGAATTGATTCATTACGATATAAATCGTTACCAAATTCATTTTGACGGTTAGAGAGACGCGATAAATCGCCGTCTCTACTCTTAATTTATCCATCAATTATTTATGTTTTCAAAGCTTGTGCTGCAAGCTGTTGGAGCTTTTATTTCTTTTTGCTTCTTGCCTGATCAAGCGTGCCATTCGGTTCAGTCTCTTTCTTCCTGGTTGGGAGAATCATCGGGTGGTTGATCTCTTACCATGCGTTGTTGCTCCTGCGATACCCATTCCCAAGCAATCAAACAACCAATGCTTAAACCTGCCAGCATCAGTGCCAATGTCCATGAGAAGCGACTGGGAAATTGGAAATCGATCCAGATGCCTAGTGCCATTCCTGATAAAGTTGGTATGACGACTGACCAGCCGACCAAGCCAACAAAACCTAAGCCAAACAAAACGCCACCATGAGGTTTCGCTTGGTGAGCATAAAGTTTGCGGCGTGCTTGATTAGCGATCACTATTGATTTAACGGCTCTAAATGACAAGTGGTATTGAGGTATCACTAAGTTTGTTAAAGATTTATAACTAAATCAAACACTATGAACTCATTTTATACTTCTCTAACCTTTGCCAAGACTTAATCTCAACCACCCATTTGTCATGCTGGAGAAGTACAAGATTCAGAGCTTCTTTATAAACACTTACTAGCTGTTTAGAACAACGACAGTAGATACAGCAGTTTTCTTTTGTATGAGGTACAAAGTTACGAGTTTTGAGGCAGGATAGCGCAGCGTAAAGCCTTCTCTACGAGACGCAACGCCTTCGGCATGGGCAACTCTTAGAGAGGCTGTGCCAACGCTTAGAGGGAATCTTGCTACGCTTTTAGCGTCTGTTTGCGACACGCGCAAGGGACGTAGAGAGCGTCGGCAGTTTGCAATATCAAAGCTTTGAAAAATACTAAGTACTGTCTTCAAGGATTATCGCAATGAACCTAACCGATCGGCAAGATACGGATTTTCTGAAATTTATAGGAAAACTGCCACCCCAAGAGAATTACATCCCTGTTCAATCTTTTAATCAGGGAGCATGGTACTGGGTCGATAAAAACACCCCTTGCCTACAAATTGTTTCGCCCGTTCCAGATCCGTGGGGTCAGGAGTGGGTAATTGCACCCGTAGTAGATCGCGGGATTAAAGACCTCGTTGAGGAGCCTCCATTAAGTGTAAGCTTGAAACTTTTCCCTCTCCCCGCCTTAGACAAGACTACTTCTGTCGAAATAACTCGGCAGATCGAATACGGTAAGTTTGTCCACACGCAAGAGAAATTATACTACTTTGTGACATTTAGTTGTCAAAATGATGATTCTTTAGCGGAACGTGAAAACCCACTGAGTGAGTGGGTGACATATTTGTTTTATCCGAAGGCAAAACAATGAGACGTAACAAGATGCGATGCCTTCTCTACGAGACGCTTGTCTGCGACACGCTACGCGTTCGCGTAGCTTGCTTCTCCAAAGGTGTACGGCGGGCGTAGCGATCGCTAAGAGTCAATTTGTGATGTTACAGAGGCACATTCTGAGTTAGAATAAATGTATTAACAGCGACAACGCTACACGTTGCGAGGCAACCAATATGGATGCCAATGAAGTTTTAAGACGATATGCAGTCGGAGAAAGAAATTTTAGACAGGCAGACTGGAGAGGGATCAGTTTAGCTAAAGCAAATTTGAGTGGGGTAGATTTGACTGGGGCACATTTGAACAACGCAGATTTGAGAAACTGTGATTTAAGTGATGCTAATTTAAACTGGGCTGGACTCAAAGGAGCCAATTTCAGTGGTGCTAATCTGAAGGGGGCAAAAATGCCTGATGGAAGAACGCACAACGATCGCTTAGAGTCTGCCAATTATTTTGCCTAATATCCCTGTGGATAGGTAGATTAAAAAATCGGCGTTGCTGATTGCGGTATGAAAACGATTGTGCTTTGTGGTCAAAATCCTTGTAGAGACGTAAAATTTTACGTCTCTAGATCCAAATTCATACTTGATTCAGCGATGCAAAAAAATCAATGTAATTTCGTTCTGGAGATTTTGCCAAATGTCATTTACTATACAGGCTGCACGCTCCATTTTTCCTGATACTCAAGTTGCTAATTTAGTTCCAACTACTGTTGAATCATTCAATCAACTTCGGGCTGAAGATCAGTTGGCTTTACTTTGGTTTGCCTATACCGAGATGGGAGTCACAATTACTCCTGCTGCTATGGAGGTAGTCAATATAGTTTTTGCAGAAAGAACCTTGACTCAAATCAAGCAGATGCCATCTGGAGAACAAACGCAAGTTATGTGCGATCTGGTTAACCATACTGATACAGACATCTGCCGTACTTATTCGTCTTTCGGCACAAATGTCAAGTTAGGTTTCTGGTATCAGTTAAGTGAGTGGATGAAACAAGGAATCGTTGCTCCGATTCCCAAAGGTTATCAACTTTCTCCGAAGGCATCAGATGTTCTCCAAGCTATCCGTCAGATGGAAGGGGGTCAGCAACTGAGCATATTACAGGATATTGTCGTCAACATGGGTTATGCCCCAACATCTGGTACTCAAACAGTCAAAGAACCTGTGATTGCGCCTAAAGATATTGCACCACGAGTTAAGCTCAAAATTAAGGGCATCGACAACTTGACAGTCCTAAGCTATATGGAGAATATGAACGCTTTCGACTTCCAGGCGGCTGTGGCTTTATTTGCTGAAGACGGTGCTTTGCAACCCCCTTTTCAAGAACCAATTGTTGGTTATGAGTCGATCCTCGCATATATGCGTGAAGAATGCTATGGACTCAAGCTAATTCCTGAGCAGGGAGTGTCTGAGCCAGCAGAGGCAGAGTTCACCCAAATTAAAGTGACGGGTAAAGTGCAAACTCCCTGGTCTGGTGAAAGTATTGGCATAAATTTAGCATGGCGATTCTTGCTTAATCCCCAAGACAAAATTTTCTTTGTGGCGATTGATTTGTTGGCATCTCCTCAAGAACTACTCAACCTGGGCATTATCAGGTAAAAGTATAGTTGCTGGGAAATTCTATCCCCTGTCCAAAAATCACGCCTACAAGGGACGTGATTTTTTATGGAAATTTAGCATTAACTCTAGCTATTTTTGCTCAAAAAAATACTATAAGCAGTGTCTGTTGTAAATATCTGTGAAAATGGGATCGCGCCATACGAGAGATGAACGCTCAAAAGTTATTAGCTAAAGGTTAGAATTTAAATATTTTATTAAAATTTGTACAACTTATACACTAATCAAACACTTGCTTAAACATGATTTCTAATCTTAGAGTGTCATACTAACCTTTATCAACAAATTGACAAAGTTTAGTGAAATATATGCTTAATAAAGCTTTATTAACGAGTCCTCGCAAATGGAGTATATCTACAACAATCAGTCAATCGATGATGGTATCCCCTCAATAGTTCGGGGTAGAAAATTATTCTGGCATCCACGACCCACCAAATAGATTAAAAGAAGATTTCTCCCGAATAATGGTTGCTAAAGACGGAATATTTCCAATTCGAGAAATCCGGTCACGCATATATTCAAAAAAGCTGATACCCAATTTACGGGTAGTGTCAACAAGGGACATAAAAATATCCCACGCTTTTGTACCTTGTGGAGTTTGAGTAGCATAGCTAATATTGCGTCGCTGCACCATAGTCCTAGCAGCCAACTCGGCAGGATTGTTGTGTAATGGCAATTCGGGATGCTCCAAAACAACAAGCAGCTGTTGGGCTTTAGCAGCAGTTAATCGTTTTCGCTCATCCAAATGCTCGTAACCAGTAATTTCTGTAAAAAGCGTCCAAAATTCAAGTCTGAGTTCGTGAGCCTTTTCTTGGTTTGGTGAGTCTCGATAAGCAAGTAGTCTTCGGTAATAGAACCAGAATTTCTCCAAAAAGTCATCTAAAATCTGCCGGTGGCAAGCAACAAATGGACTTAACTTTTTATAATGTCTACCTTCATGTATCCAACAAAGAGCCAAATCATTGGTAATTAACTTGAACTGTGGAGCATCGTCACATAGTAAGGTTTTGATTACAGGAGTATTCGATTGCTGATGATAAAAAGCAATCGCTGCGGCTTCGTGGATACGGGTACGATGTTGAGAGCCTAATTTAATCAAATATTCATCAACTAACGCATTAAACTCAGTTTCCGTAAAAACTATCTGCTGGGGCAATAACTTGAGTTTATTTATCCACTTATTTGGTAAGTTGAAAGTATCTAATAGTTCGTAGGTCAATTCCGAAAGGATAAACTCTAATTCTCTGGTGTTTTGCAATACCTTTAATACGCTCAAACGGTTTTTGTTTCGTGTCGTTTGATAGATTGTATATAACGGGTTACAAATTACATTCGTTGTATGGTTAATTCCACCAACACGCGCTCCTGTTTGGTCGAAATGTTGCCAAGGGCTACTTGCTAGTCCTTCTGTATATACGGTTTGATACTCAGTTTCAAATTCTTCTTGATTTTTAATTAGTAAATTTGATAGATATCCTGCACTCATTGAGATGCCAATATCTGACAAAAACTCCAGAAGTTTTCCTTGAGTCATATTTCCACCATAATACAGACTCACAACCAACGCTTTTATTCCTGGACCAAATTCTCCGTCATAACCTGTTGGTAGCGGTGCTAAATAAGTTTTTCCTGTTTGGGGTGAGTAGTATTTTTGCTTACGGAATAGTACGTTATCTGTTTTCAGTGAGATGTTTTGGACTATTACTTCCTCATAACCCTTAAATTGGGCATCTGCTGGTAATTGTTCTTGTGGGTAAATTACAATCTCTTCTCGGTCTATCTTGATTGTCTCGTTTTTACTTCTCTTTTTATGTTCTTTGGGGATTTTCCGCTCTTTTTCTGATGAGTGGTCTTTTTGAAAACCCTCGGTTTTATTACTTTTGATGTTTGGTTTTCCTTTTTCACCCAAGAGACGGTTGTTTTCGTCCCGCAGTTTCTGGTTTTCTGCAACTAAATCTTTAATTTTTGCATTTAGCTGTTCTATCAGGTTTAATAATACTTCTACCGTTTGACGCACACCTTTGTCTGCAATCTGTTCTGGGTCGATTGATTGCAGTAATGTGGAGATTTCTTGAGCTGGTGATGATTGTTGCGTCATGTTTCATATTCTACGACGCACTTACTTACTTTTTTCTCCCTGCCCCGGTTTTCTGAGCGGATACCGATGATGAGTAAGCATTTTTGCCCTAACTGTTCAGACATTTTACTCCGTCATGTGCGTTTGGGAGAACTTTACTGGCGCTGTAGTTA
The DNA here is from genome assembly GCF_013393905.1 of Nostoc sp. C052. Classification (GTDB taxonomy): domain Bacteria; phylum Cyanobacteriota; class Cyanobacteriia; order Cyanobacteriales; family Nostocaceae; genus Nostoc. The sequence continues at coordinate 468,150 of NZ_CP040273.1, read as the reverse complement.
CTGCTATCAGGAAATGCCCGTTTAGAAAACGGGGGTGGTACGCTAACGTGCCATCAGCATCACCACTGACCGCCCCTGGGCAAGATATTCTGGAGATGTAATTAAGGTTGCAGTTTTCAAATCGGAGAAATCTTGAGGAGATGGTAAAGCAGTATCTACAATTCGGTGCCAGCCTTCTTCACTACTCAAAAGTGGTAGTTCAAATGTCAACGGCTGCCAATAAGCATTGAGGATAATATGTAAATGCTCATTAAATTTTGGGTGACGGAGCGTGAATGCCAGACTACGAGAATCATTCCCCCAATCAGGCTGCTTTAGTTTCGTGCCATGCCAGATGATGTGTGGCTTACGAGAGCCATGAGTCACACTGAGAAGTTTTTTTTGCCGAAAGATTCTTAAAGATTGGATGAAGTGAATCAGTCCTCCAACGAAGCGCAATAAATCCTGGTGTTTTTCGATATTGCTCCAGTCAAACCAACTCAGTTCATTGTCTTGGCAGTAACCATTGTTATTTCCCTTTTGCGATCGCCTAATTTCATCTCCCATGAGCAACATCGGCGTTCCTTGGGAACACAAAAGGATGGTAAAGAAGTTTTTGATTTGTCGCAAGCGCAGTACTTCAATTTCTGGATCGTCCGTAACCCCCTCTACGCCACAATTCCAACTATTATTGTCGTTTGTGCCGTCACTGTTATTTTCCCCATTGGCTTCGTTGTATTTGTAGTTGTAAGAAACTAAATCATTTAAGGTGAAACCATCGTGACAGGTAATAAAGTTAATACTATGATTCGGTTCGTAGTCTGGTCGTAAGTAAATATCTGGGCTACCCATGACACAAGCGGCTAACCGACTTACAATACCGCGATCGCTTTTCACAAAACGGCGCACATCGTCGCGGTAGGGGCCATTCCATTCTGCAAAGCGATCGCTGTTCCCTTCTAAAAAGCTTCCTACTTGGTATAGTCCAGCCGCGTCCCAAGCTTCAGCAATTACCTTGGTTCCCGCCAAAACTGGGTCTGTTTCTATCGCCCAGAGAACAGGTGAATCGGCAAAGGGTTGACCTAATTTGCTCCGAGATAGGACAGATGCTAAATCAAAGCGGAAACCGTCTACGTGCATTTCTGCGACCCAATAGTACAAACTATCTAAAATCATCCGCGTAACCATCGGATGATTCGCTTTCAAAGTATTACCGCAACCACTGTAATTACTATATTCAGCTTGGTTTGGTTCCAAAAGGTAGTAAGCCTGGTTGTCTAATCCCTTGAATGATAATGTTGGCCCATCTTGACTACCTTCAGCCGTGTGGTTAAAGACAACATCTAAAATTACCTCAATCCCAACGCGGTGAAGGGCTTTGACCAAATCACGAAATTCATTTATGGGATCTAGGCGATCGCTACGGGAACTATAATCGCTGTGGGGGGCAAAGAAGCTGATCGTACTGTAGCCCCAGTAGTTCTTGTGACTAGGACGTGCATCATTAGGATCAAACTGATGAATCGGTAATAATTCAACTGCGGTTATTCCTAATTCCTGCAAATAAGGAATTTTCTCAATCAGTCCTGCATACTTACCGCGTTTTTCGGGAGACACACCAGAAGATAGATGACGAGTAAAACCATCTATGTGCAGTTCATAAATGACTGTTGTCGCATAAGGAATCCGTAGGGGAAGATCCCCCTCCCAGTCGTAGGTTTTGGGATCAGGTGCTACCACCGCCCGTAGTGCTTGGGCGCAATTATCCTTACCAAAACAGCTAGCAGCTTCACGACTATAATTATCCCAACCTACTACCGCTCGCGCATAGGGGTCAAGTAGTACCTTACTGCTATCAAACCTTAGTCCTTGAACTGGCGCATAAAGTCCATCCGCCCGATAAGCGTAAACCTGCCCAGCACCAATATTTGATACTAAGATATGCCAATAGTAGAAGGTTTTATTATGCTTTTTGTGTAGCTGAATTACACGGCTGGGTTGGGGTGAATTTGGCTCATCAAAGAGCAATAATTCCAGTCCAGTACAGCTTTTAGAGAATACCGAAAAATTGATACCATTAGGGGTAACTGTAGCGCCAATTGGAAAAGGTTGACCTGGCAAAATATCAGGAAGCATTTTGATAAAACTTTGATATAAAAAATTATAATTAGGTTAAGTAGTGATTAAGGTTTAACTGATTTCCTGCTATTCTTTATAATTTAAATAAAAATATTTATACCCATCTATTCTTTAGATATAACACTAATTTTGCAGCGTATTTTATTTAACTTCTAAAGTGTATTTTATCTACCTTTAGTTGGATGTTTAAGTTAGAAGATATATCAGAATATAAGTAGTCATACTGTATGTAATGCACCTTCCACCCTTTTAATCAGGATATAAGGGACTTTTAAACAAGCATAGTAGTGAATAGTGAAGTGCAGGCAATACAATTGGGTTAGCTAAAAATCGAGATTTTTGTAATGGGGAAAGATCGATTTTTTGACTCAATTATTTCATAATCTTGTTAATTGCTAACCTTATGCAAACTTTATTGGAAGTAGCTAGTTGTATAAGTGAACCGCAAGTAAAACCGTAGTTATCGATTGATATCTGCTTAACCATTCTGAGATTGATGAATGTATTACCTAATGGGAGATTACTGTACTACATAACCTCTTTGATATTCATATCGAGTCTTGAAACATCGGGTTTTAAAACTGTGTAGACGTGGAGCAGTTTGTCATCAGACATCGTGTGTTCAGCGATTCTTTAACTAAAAATAGATTAGTAGGATTCAGACTCTATGACTATTTCTCCTTCTAAGCCAAAGGTTTCAGTTGTTGAAAACGGTAAATCTGCCACACTTAACACTGAAGAACTACGTCAGATAAATGCTTACTGGCGTGCCTGTAACTATTTAGCTCTAGGCATGATATATTTGCAGGACAATCCACTACTAAAAGAACCCCTCAAGCCCGAACACATCAAGAATCGCCTGTTAGGGCATTGGGGTACAAGTCCCGGTTTGAGCTTTATCTACGTCCATCTGAACCGTTTAATCAAAAAATATGATTTGGATGTGATTTACATCGCAGGCCCCGGTCATGGCGCTCCGGGCATCCTTGGGCCGACATACTTAGAAGGAACCTATTCTGAGGTTTATCCTGATAAGAGCCAGGACGAGGAAGGTATGCTGAAGTTTTTCAAACAGTTCTCCTTTCCTGGTGGAATTGGCAGTCATTGCACACCTGAAACTCCTGGCTCGATTCACGAAGGCGGCGAGTTAGGTTACAGCCTCTCCCACGCTTACGGGGCTGCTTTCGATAACCCGGATTTGATTGTGACAGCAGTTGTTGGTGACGGGGAAGCAGAAACTGGGCCTCTAGCAACAGCTTGGCATTCCAATAAATTTATCAACCCCATTCGGGACGGTGCTGTTTTACCAATCTTGCATTTGAATGGCTACAAGATTGCTAACCCCACCATCTTAGCCCGCATCAGCCATGAGGAACTAGAGGACTTATTCAAAGGCTACGGTTACACACCTTACTTTGTGGAAGGGCATGATCCAGCGCTAGTGCATCAACTGATGGCTGCAACTCTGGAAAAAGTTATTTTGGAAATCAAGAAAATCCAAACCGAAGCCAGGACTTCGGGTGTTGCCAAGCGTCCTCGTTGGCCGATGATTGTCCTTCGCACCCCTAAAGGATGGACTGCGCCGGCAGAAATAGACGGTCATAAATTAGAGGGATTTTGGCGATCGCACCAAGTACCAATCACAGATTTAACTAGTAATCCTGCCCACATGAAGATTCTAGAAAACTGGATGAAAAGTTACAAGCCAGAAGAATTATTTGATGAGCATGGCAGTCTAATTCCCGAACTCAAAAAGCTGGCTCCCATTGGTTCTCGCCGCATCAGTGCCAATCCTGTTGCTAACGGTGGAATTCTGCGTAAAGAATTGCGTATGCCCGACTTCCGCAACAATGCAGTTGAGGTAGTCAAACCCGGTGCTGTTGAGATGGAAAACACGAAGCCTCTAGGGAACTTCCTGCGAGATATCATGCGTAATAACATGAATAATTTCCGCGTATTCGGGCCAGATGAAACCGCCTCCAATCGACTCAGTGCTATCTACGAAGTCAGCGAGAAAGTCTGGTTGGCAGATATGCTCCCTGAAGATGCAGATGGCAGTGAGCTATCTAGCGACGGGCGAGTGATGGAAATGCTCAGTGAACATAACCTGTTCGGCTGGCTGGAAGGCTATCTCTTATCTGGGCGGCATGGTTTCTTACATAGTTATGAAGCTTTTGCTCACGTTGTTGACTCTATGTTTAACCAGCACGCCAAATGGCTAGAAATCAGCAAAAATGAAGTTGCTTGGCGATCGCCGATTTCTTCTGAGAATATCTTACTATCCTCTACTGTTTGGCGACAAGACAATAACGGTTTTAGCCATCAAGATCCAGGATTCATAGATTTGGTTACTAATAAGAGTGCTGAAGTTACCCGGATTTATCTACCTCCCGACGCTAACTGTCTACTTTCTGTAGCTAATCATTGCCTACGTAGCACCAATTACGTCAACGTCATCGTTGCAGATAAGCAAAAACACCTCCAGTTTCTCAGCATAGAAGAAGCGATCGCACATTGCACTAAAGGCATCGGCATTTGGGACTGGGCAAGCAATGACCATCATGGGCAAGAACCCGATCTTCCCGATGTCGTCATGGCATCTTGCGGAGATGTTGTGACTATGGAAGCCTTAGCTGCAACTGCCATCTTAAGAGATGAGTTCCCCGATCTTAAGGTGCGGTTTATTAATGTTGTTGACTTGTACAAATTGCAACCAGATACAGAACATCCACATGGATTATCAGACTGGGATTTCGATAGTCTTTTTACCACAGATAAGCCTGTTATTTTCAACTTCCACGGCTATCCCTGGCTGATTCACAAACTTGCTTACCGTCGCACTAATCATGAAAATATTCATGTGCGCGGTTACAAGGAAAAGGGCAGCATTAACACACCACTTGAGTTAGCCATCAACAACCAAATTGATCGGTTCAATCTGGTGATTGATGTGATTGATCGGGTTCCGAAGTTGGGTTCTGCTGCTGTCTATGTTAGAGAGCGGATGAAAAACGAAATTATTAGCAACCGGAATTATGCTCACAAGCACGGTATTGATCGGCCGGAAATCGTCAACTGGAAGTGGCCTTACTAGTAGTTCGCCAAGTGAACTTGGCGGGGTAAAGGGTAAAGGGGAAGGGGGAAAGGTTTCAAATCCCTTACCCCTTACCCTTTCCCCTTTCCTCTTTCCCCAGTCCTCACTTAGCATTTTTGGGTTGGCAGACTACTAAGTATATCTTTGCGTAAAATTTAGGGTTTAAATTTAAACGCAGAGGGGCGCTGAGGTAAGCGCAGCGAAAAGTTCCTCGTTCGCGTAAGCGTTCCGCAGGAAAGCCGGGTTTCCCGGCGTAGGAAACTTTTCAAGACAGAGGTACGCAAAGAATTCGCTGTCTATGCGTAAGTCTTAAGGGCGATTGCACCAAGCCATTGAGTCTCACTTTATCTGTTAAAAGGTTTTAAATCATGAGTACACAACAACTTGTCGCTACTGCTAAAGCGATGGTTGCTCCTGGTAAAGGCATCTTGGCTATAGATGAGAGCAACAATACTTGTAATAAGCGCTTTGAGAAGCTGGGAATCGCGCCAACTGAGGAAAATCGCCGCACTTACCGAGAGTTGCTTTTAACTACTCCTGGTTTGGGTAACTATATCAATGGCGCTATTTTATATGATGAAACAATCCGCCAAACTACAAAAGATGGAACGCCTTTTGTCAAAGTGATGAACGATGCGGGGATTCTTGTCGGCATTAAGGTTGACACTGGTGTGAAAGGTTTACCAAATCACCCTGATGAAAAAATTACACAAGGTCTAGATGATTTGAGTAATCGCATTGCCGAATATGTCAAAATAGGGGCGCGTTTTGCTAAATGGCGGGCTGTCCTCACTATTGGCAAGGAAATTCCTAGTCGTGATTGTATAGAGGCCAACGCCCAGGCGTTAGCTCGCTATGCACTGCTTTGTCAACAAGGTGGACTTGTTCCCATTGTCGAACCTGAAGTTTTGATGGATGGCGACCATACTATTAAACGTTGCTATTTTGTAACTAAGGAAGTCTTAGGAACTGTCTTTGATCAACTCCACTTGCAAGGGGTAGTTTTGGAGCAAATGATCCTCAAGCCCAACATGGTAATTTCCGGCAAAGATTGTAAAGAGCAAGCCAGTGTCCCCGAAGTCGCAGAAGCTACGGTGAAATGCCTGTTGAATGTGGTTCCTACTGCCGTACAAGGTGTAGCATTTTTGTCGGGTGGTCAAAACAATGAATTGGCAACTGCCCATCTTAATGAGATGCACGTCCGGTTTGGCTCAAAATTGCCTTGGCCATTGACTTTCTCTTTCGGTCGTGCTATTCAGCAACCAGCATTAGAACTGTGGAAAGTACAAGATGCCAATGTGAAAGCGGCACAAAGTGCTTTGCTGCATCGAGCAAAGTGTAACGCTGCTGCTAGCCTTGGTATATACACTCAGGAGATGGAAAGGAGTATAGAGCTAGCATTAGCTGGCTATAGAGCTTTACGGTCACAATTGTCTAGTCAGGACTAAGGTAGACGTAGCAGTGTTAAGTCTCTTTACAAGGTTTCTGGATAACCCATATTTAATTTCACCAGATGTCTAGAGCAAATAATTATGACGACATTTCAGAAACCTCCAATACTGCAAAATTTGCAATTTGAAGATGATCGCACAGGGTTAAGTATAGAAACCCTCAAACGGGCGCTTGCTGATAATCTTTTTTACATTCAGGGTAAGTTTCCGGCTGCGGCCACGCCCAATGATTATTACATGGCTTTGGCTTACACAGTACGCGATCGCATTTTACAACGCTGGTTCAACACCACCGAAATCTATACGAAAAAAGGTGTGAAAGTTGTCTGTTATCTATCAGCAGAATTCCTCTTGGGGCCGCACTTGAGTAACAACTTAATCAACTTGGGAATTTATGACCAAGTGCGCCAAGCAGTTGAGGACTCTGGGTTAGACTTTGTACAATTGCGCGAAATTGAAGAGGAACCAGGCTTAGGGAATGGTGGGTTAGGTCGTCTCGCCGCCTGTTATATGGACTCACTTTCGACTTTAGAAATCCCTGCCATTGGCTATGGAATTCGCTACGAATTTGGGATCTTTGACCAAGAAATTCGGGATGGTTGGCAAGTTGAAATCACTGATAAATGGCTGCGTTTAGGCAATCCTTGGGAAATTCCTCGTCCAGAGGAAACCATAGATGTCAAGTTCGGCGGTTACACTGAAGCCTATAACGATGAAAAGGGTCACTATCGGGTACGTTGGATTCCCCATAATGTTGTTAAAGGTGTTCCCTATGATACACCCATACTCGGTTATCAAGTCAACACCGCCAATACCTTACGTTTGTGGAAAGCTGAAGCTCCTGAATCCTTTGAATTTCAGGCTTTTAACGTCGGGGACTACTACGGTGCAGTGAATAAAAAGGTGGTTTCAGAAAATATTACCAAAGTTCTCTATCCTAATGATGAGTTAATTCAAGGTAAGGAACTGCGCTTAGAACAACAATATTTTTTCGTGTCTTGTTCTCTGCAAGATATGATCCGTCTTCACTTACGAAAAGAAGAGAGCTTAAATAACTTTCACCAGTCTTATGCTGTGCAACTCAATGACACTCACCCATCCATCGGTGTTGCTGAATTGATGCGGTTGTTGGTGGATGAACATCAGCTAGATTGGGATCAGGCTTGGCAAATCACCCAAAACACCTTCGGCTATACTAACCATACTCTGTTGCCAGAAGCTTTAGAAAAGTGGTCTTTAAGCTTATTTAATAGCTTACTGCCCAGGCATTTACAAATTATTTATGAAATCAATCAGCGTTTTCTTGGTCAAGTTCGCGCTAAATATCCTGATGATAGCGATCGCCTAGCGCGGCTATCATTGATTGATGAGAGTGGTCAAAAGTATGTCCGCATGGCAAATCTAGCAAGTGTTGGCTCTCATGCAATTAATGGTGTCGCCGCCTTACATACAGAGTTACTCAAGCGTGATGTTCTCCGTGATTTTTACGAATTTTCGCCTGAGAAGTTTAGCAACAAAACCAATGGTGTCACACCACGCCGTTGGATAGTGGTAAGTAATCCCCAACTGACTAACTTAATCAGTCGCAAAATTGGGACAAATTGGATTAATCACTTAGACGATCTTAAGCAACTCGAAGCCTTTGTTGAAGATGCTGATTTTCGTCGAGAATGGCGACAGATTAAACAAGATATTAAGGGCAAATTAGCAGAATATATTCAGATAACCAATGGTATTCAAGTTAATCCCGAATCGTTGTTTGATATTCAGGTGAAGCGATTGCATGAGTATAAGCGGCAACATCTGAATGTGCTGTATATCATCACACTCTACAACCGCATCAAGCATGATCCCAGCATTGAAATTACACCTCGCACATTTATTTTTGGTGGTAAAGCTGCTCCTGGCTACTTCATTGCGAAACTGATTATTAAATTAATCAGCTCTGTTGGTGATGTTGTGAATAACGACCCTGATGTGCGCGATCGCTTGAAAGTAATATTCTTACCAGATTATAATGTGAGGCTTGGTCAACGAGTTTATCCAGCCGCCGACCTTTCCGAACAAATCTCCACTGCTGGTAAAGAAGCTTCTGGTACTGGCAATATGAAATTTGCCATGAATGGGGCGTTGACTATTGGTACCCTTGATGGCGCTAATATCGAAATCCGTGAAGAAGTGGGAGATGAAAACTTCTTTTTGTTTGGATTGACAACTGAAGAAGTCTATGGTTTAAAATCCAAAGGTTATAACCCTTGGGATTATTACAATAACAATCCTCAATTGAAAGAAGCGATCGATCTGATCAATTCAGGATTTTTCTCTCATGGTGATACTAATTTATTCCGTCCATTAGTAGACTCGCTATTACATCAAGACCAGTATATGCTGTTTGCAGATTACCAGTCTTATCTTGACACTCAAGACAAGGTAAATCAGGCTTACCGTGACCCGGAACACTGGACGCGGATGTCAATTCTCAATACAGCACGGATGGGTAAATTTTCTTCTGACCGAGCCATTCAAGAATATTCTCAAGAAATCTGGAATACGGTACCAGTGAAGATTGAACTAGCAGAATATGTTCAAGCCAAGGCTGGTTTAAAAGTGTAGATAAAATAATTCGTAATTTGTAATTACGAATTAGTTAAGTTTGAGTCAATCAAGTTCATTTTGTAGTTGGTGCTTTAGCGCTAAAGCGCCTACTACAAACAAAGTTATCTGGATGCATCCCAATTTGGCAGATTTATTTGTAGTGCGATCGCTAGAGGGTGTCCGTTGGCGCAGCCTCCCGCAGGGAAGGACAAACATCTTGCTTGCTGTCATTTTTTTATCATTTGTACCTGTAATGAATTTATTTCAATCTAATCAGTTAGAGTTTGCTTGGTGGGTAGAAATTAACACCAATATTCCGCGCTGTATTTATTACTTTGGCCCTTTTGATAGTGAAAAAGAGGCACAACTTTATAAAGGTGGCTACGTTGAAGACTTATATCAGGAAGAAGCCAGGGATATCGTTGCACTAGTCAAACAATGTCAGCCTGATGTCCTGACGATTTTTCAGGAGAAACTAGAAGTCTTATCAGGCACTTAGTACAACATTTCATTAATCCGAGTGCGAATTGTCTGCGTACCTTTGCGCCCCTGGAGCGTTTAAATTTCAACCCTCAATTCGCCACAATTTTACGCAAAGCTTTACTTAGTCCACATAGAGCGAGCAATAAAATCAATGCTAAACAATTTGACAGTTAATGATACTAGTAAAGTAAATGATACTCAAACCGTTTTACGCACAGAAAACCTCAACGTTTATTACGGGAAGTTCCTAGCGTTGAAGAATATTTGGCTAAATATTCCCAAAAATCAGGTTACAGCTTTTATCGGCCCTTCTGGTTGTGGTAAAAGTACATTACTGCGATGCTATAACCGTCTCAACGACCTGATTGAGTCATTTCGAGCCGAAGGTAAAGTTTATTTTTACGATCAAAATTTGTATGCACCGGAAGTTGATGCTGTAGAGGTGCGTCGTCGGATTGGGATGGTGTTTCAAAAAGCAAACCCGTTTCCCAAATCAATTTATGACAATGTTGCTTTTGGAGCCAGAGTTTGCGGCTACAAAGATAACATGGATGAATTGGTAGAACGGAGTCTACGCCGTTCGGCTTTGTGGGATGAAGTCAAAGACAAACTGCGACAAAGTGGTTTAGCCTTATCTGGTGGTCAACAACAACGGTTGTGTATTGCGCGAGCGATCGCTGGGCAACCAGAAGTTATACTTATGGATGAACCTTGTTCCTCGCTCGATCCCCTATCCACTTTGCGGGTTGAAGAACTGATTCAGGAACTCAAAGAGCAATATACTATCGTCATTGTTACTCACAATATGCAACAAGCGGCACGAGTATCTGATAAAACAGCTTTTTTCAACGTTAGTGTTGCAGAAAAAGGCGATCGCACTGGCTACTTAGTAGAATATGACTCAACACAAGTTATTTTCAATAACCCTAAGCAGAAAGATACAAAAGATTACGTCAGCGGTAGATTTGGTTAAATATAGGTTTTGGGAGTTTTTGATAATTCTCATACCATTCTTTTGGTAAATAAAAATATGCCTAAAGTCAAAGATATTAGTAAAACTATTAATGTGCATGACTCGGAGTACTACTTTAGTCGAGAATTAAGCTGGTTAGAATTTAACCGCCGAGTTTTACATGAAGCGTTAGATATTCGGACTCCATTACTAGAAAAACTCAAGTTTATTGCCATCTTTAGTGCTAATCTTGATGAATTTTTCATGGTTCGTGTTGCACTTCTCAAAGAACAAGTTAAAGCACAGTTAATTCAGCGAACTCCCGATGGTCGCACCCCAGAACAACAATTAGAAGCAATTTATCAATATCTGCATCCAATGGTGACTCAACAGCATCATTATTTTGAGCAGACGCTTCGACCAGAAATGACAGCGCAAGGCATTCATCTACTTAATTATATTGACATTAATCCCGAACAGCGTAATTACTTTCAAAAACTATTTCAACAAAGAATTTTTCCAGTTCTCACTCCTCTAGCTGTTGATCCTAGCCATCCGTTTCCACGAATGGCGAATCTCAGTTTAAATTTAGCAGTAGTAGTAAAAGCCCCAAACACCGGAGAGAAAAAATTTGCTAGAGTCAAAATTCCCACTATTCTGCCTCGATTTATTCCCTTACCTCAAGAATTGCAAATAGATAATGGGAAATTAAACCACTGGACAGGTATGCCGATAGAGCAAGTAATTGCTCACAATTTAGAAGCTTTATTTCTCGGAATGGTCGTTGAGGAATATCACCTATTTCGATTAACCCGCAATACAGATTTAGAATTAGCAGAAGAAGCCGATGACTTACTATTAGCAATTCAACAAGAGTTATATAAGCGCAAATTCATTGGCTCGGTGGTGCGGTTAGAAATTCAACCATCAATGCCTCAATCAGTACGACAGATGTTGATGACAGAAATGAAACTGATTGAGAGTGATGTTTATGAGATAGAAGGTTTGCTGAATTTAAAAGATTTGATGTCGTTTATGGCGCTACCTTTGCCTGAATTGAAAGATCCACCTTGGGCATCAGTAATTCCGTCTCGTCTGCGTCATCTTCATCAACAAAATCAAATTGCCAACTTCAATGATGAGGAAAAAAGTATTTTCTCGGTGATTCAGCAAAAGGATTTGCTAGTACATCATCCTTACGAATCCTTTGGCGCTTCTGTAGAGGAATTTATTGCTCAAGCTGCTCATGACCCTGATGTGTTGGCAATTAAAATGACACTTTATCGGACTTCGGGAGATTCGGAAATTGTCAGTTCTTTGATTACTGCGGCTGAAAATGGCAAACAAGTTGCTGTTATTTTAGAATTAAAAGCTCGCTTTGATGAAGAAAATAACATCACTTGGGCTAATAAATTAGAAAAATCTGGTGTTCATGTAGTATACGGATTGGTGGGACTAAAGACTCATAGCAAAACTTTGCTAGTGGTGCGTCAAGAGGGAGAAAATATTCGTCGTTATTTCCATATTGGGACTGGAAATTATAATTCCAAAACAGCAAATTTATATACAGATTTAGGACTAATTAGTTGTCGAGAAGACTTAGGGGCAGATTTAACTGATTTATTTAATTATTTGACTGGTTATTCTTGTAAGGATTCTTACCGCAAGTTGCTGGTATCACCTATTAATATGCGTGATCGCATTACTGCCCTAATCCAGCGAGAAATCGAACACTGCAAAAACGGTAATCAAGGTCATATCATCGCTAAGATGAATGCTTTGGTTGACCCCCAAATTATTGCCACTTTATACAAAGCATCTCTTGCTGGAGTACAAATTGACCTAATTGTGCGGGGTATTTGTTGTTTGCGTCCTGGAGTTCCAAAAGTTAGCGAAAATATCCGTGTTATCAGCATTATTGGTCGTTTTTTAGAACACTCTCGGATATTTAACTTTCATAATAACGGACAAAATGAAGTATATATTGGCAGTGCCGATTGGATGACCCGTAACCTAGATCATCGAGTGGAAGTAGTTGTACCAGTTGAAGATGATGATATTGTGCAGAATTTACAAAAAATTCTCAAAATAATGCTAGCAGATAATCGCCAAGCTTGGGAGTTACAGCCAGATGGCTCTTACATCCAACTTTACCCTAATAAAAATGAGCCTGAACGTAGCGCTCAAAATATTTTGATAGAAATGATGCAGTAATTCTCTTGTAAGCATATAAAAAAGTTCAACAATTAACAATTCTAGTCTCTCAAAGCATTGATTTTTCGTGGTTGGGTGCAAGTCCACGTAAAAATAAGTTGAGCAATTACGTAGCCCAAAGCCTTTATACTACGTCGGAAATTATTTATCGAAAACAGGTTTTGAAACCATAACATGAGCAAAGGTTTTGTTTTGTAACCCTAACGTGAGCAAATATCTTCATGCCCAACATTAAAACTTTGGTTAGGTATAGCTGCGATGAAAACCGAAATCGAGCAACAGAGCTACTTTCTGTTTGAGTTCACTACCTCTACTTTTGTAAGAATAAATTGAGCAACCTGCTTTGAAACCATAAAGCGAGCAACTTGCTCATCTTATGCTTTCAGTGACAATACCCGATCGCGGGGTTGAAGACAAAATAAGATACCCTTATCTTTTATCCAATAAAAACTACGATTAATATTACTGCTGTGGGTTCGCAGACTAAGTGTGTGACTGTAACCATAAGTTTGCCGGGGTGGCACGTTTATGGTTTCAAGCGGACTTACGACAGCTTGAATTTTTGGGGTTTTTAAGAGACAATCTTGCTAATTCAAGTATTTGAGGGTGCATAATCCCTGAACTTTCGGCACGTTTATGCTTGATTTTTAGACTTTCGGCAACTTTTTGGTTTCAAAACCAAATACTTTGACTGCGATCACGGAACGTTAAATCAAGCCTTTGCGCTTGCCCTGCGGCAAGGTTATGCTTTCAAAAGCGGCAAACTTATGGTTACAGTGACAAATATTACTGCAATGAAAAATGGTTCTACCAACCGCAGAGGAGCAGAGGAGCAGAGGAGATGGGGAAAGAAAAAATGCTAACGCTTCATTAACCAAGGCGTTGGATTGGCAATCATATTCACCAGACCACCTAAGATTTGGTTGTAACTTCCATATAGTTCTCTACCTGATTCGACAGAGAGATAGTTACATTTAACAGCGAACTCAATCCAAGTCTGAGTTTCAGCAGCTTCGGACTCGCAATCATTCAGTTTCGCTATAAAAGCTGCCTCATAACGACGTTTTCGCCAAGCCTCTTCCATATTTGCACACACAGAACGGGACGAGCGGCGAATCTGATCTGTTAATGAATAAAGTTCTTCAACAGGAAACTTTTTGGAGAGTTCAAAGATTTTCATGGCGGCATCGAAAGCCATTTGATAAACTTTCAAGTCTTTATGACTTTTAATAGGTTCTTTCTCCATCTCCTCTGCTCCTCTGCCCCCCTGCTCACTCCTTTTCCAACATGCGATCGCAAAGAAGTGCATGTTGGCAACGGAATAGAAACTATTGCGCTGCCGATAAATTTTGCTTGTCTTTGGTATCGCCTTTGATGCGTAATCCAAGCGATAACCATTTACAGGGTGCTAACTTTCAGTTATAGTTAGCCGTAACTTATTATAGGCACATATACAACTATAACTTTGACTTGGTGTAAAGATAGTTTACAAAAGTTGCTCAGGCGGTTGCCTTAGTCTAGGGGAATAAAAAAGTGCTTTATCCCGCTCCAAGCATCCGTCCATAAATCGCTTGAAAGAGCCTCTAGTCCGTACCCACGCTACGTTATTACTAGAGCGATCGCCACTTCGCCACTGGCTCATGATGGTTACGCCATCGCTGTTAAGCTCTTCAAAGATTTCTGGTCTTATTTCCCAGTAACTCTATTATTATTATCCAGTCATCAGTAATGGGGAGTATATTTTCCAGTGTTGTAGAGTTTATTGTTCTTGACTAATAAATTTCGTCTTCTTCACCTACCCAATCTTCATCCCAGAGAAGTTCATTGTAAACCTTAGTAGCTTGAGATATTTTTAGGTTGTGAGCTGCTGTCACACAATTTCTTGGTTGCCAGCCAATGAGGGCATATCGAGCATGTAAATATCTGACAGCATTTTTGCAGTCATTAATTACTGGAATATCCTCAAAGATGTATTTCCGTAATTGGACTCCTAAACGAATTGCCTCCATTTCATAACTTTGAAAGTAGGGTTCTTCAACATCAGGTGTAGAAATCAGCAATCCTCTCACCCAGGCATGATTTTTATAGATAGCCTTCGCTACAACTAAATTGACTTGTTTTGGTGCCCAGTTACTCCGAAGTAAAAAGTTATCTATTGCTGATTCATCATCTAAATCTATATCGACGTTAGATTCTGAAAGTATTTCCGAGATATCTGTATTTTCTAAGAACAGTTCGTACCACTCTTGAAAAGTTTCGGGACTAAATAGTTTTCTGGCTTCTTCAAATGAAATTTTCTCCCATCCTGCATCTGTAACTATTTCATTATCAGTAGGAGCAATGAACAGATTTTCTTTTTCTACCATCCAAGGGAAGGGTGGATTGTGATTTTTTCTCTTTCGTTTACCCATCGAACTGCTATAAAGGATCACTCTTATTATCCTGTCTCCTACCCTACCTGACAAATTGAGTGTCTCTAGCCCATGAAAAGCGATGCTAATAGAAACCATTACAAAAATAATTTGATTTCGAGGAAATCTAGTTAATATTAATTAGCTGAAGTAAAATATCTGATTAGAGTCTTTATGTTTGATTTTCATCCTTTGCGACTACCATCAAAATATTTTAATATTTTCATTACAGTACTAACTTTTGTTTTATTTTTTTGGTTCACTCCTGTCGTTGCTCAAGCATTAACTAAAGCTCCAGTTATTTTGGATGGACAACAGCTTTTTCAAATCAGCGATTCTGGTCAGTATAGCGCTCAAGAACGGACAAATTTAATCAACTCACAACTAAAAAATGTAATTTCCGCTTCTGAGTCTATTCAAGTTAAAATTGAAAAACGCAACCAGCTACCGACTATTTTATTAAATGACCGCTATCTGTTAACAGTTACACAACAAGATACTTTACCAGGTAGTACACTCGATGAGCAGGCTAACATTTGGGCGCAGCAAATTGAAGGAGCGTTAAAGGAAGCTCATTTAGAGCGAACTAAAACTTATCTTCAACAAACAACTTTTATCGCAGCAGCAATTTTACTCATAACTGTAGGATTTAGTTGGCTATTGGGATGGATTAAGCATCAATTTATCCGAGTAGCTTCACTTCGCTTAACAACTAGTAATGCCATACCTAATTCGGAAACACTTAAAGTATTAGAATTATTTTTCAAATTAGTGTTGGCAAGTATGCGTATCGGACTTTGGATGAGTGCGATTCTTTATATCACTAATCTCTTTCCTTTCACTCGTCAATGGAGCTACCAAATTTCAAATATCCTAATTACCAGTTTCACCTCACCGATTCTGACGTTGGGAAAAAATCCTTATTCTCTTACTGAATTAATAGTTTTGGTTGGTTTATTGTTTGGCTTAGTTATCTTTGCTGGAACGTTAACCAATTTTTTACGTTCTCGGATTCTCTCTTTTACTGTCATCAATCGTGGCGCTCAAGAAGCGATTATAATACTTTTAAAATATGGTCTAATTTTTATTGGCACACTGGTACTGTTACAAATCTGGGGACTTGACATTAGCTCTTTGACAATTTTAGCAAGTGCTTTAAGCGTTGGAATTGGCTTTGGTTTACAGGATATTGCTAAGAATTTTGGCAGTGGTTTAGTACTAGTATTTGAGCGTCCGATTCAGGTTGGAGATTTTGTGGAAGTTGGGGAATATACAGGTATTGTCGAGCGAATCGGTGCCAGAAGTACCGAGATTCGTACTCTTGACCACGTTTCAATCATTGTACCCAACTCTCGCTTCTTGGAAAAAGAAGTAATCAACTGGAGCCATCGCAACCCGATTTCTCGCCTTCATCTTCCCGTTGGCGTTGCCTATAGCTCAGATCCCAAAGCAGTGCAATCTGCTCTGTTAGAGGCTGCCTCTAAGCATCCCAATGTATTGCAGACTCCTTTGCCTCTAGTACTGTTTAAAGAGTTTGCCAACAACACCTTAAATTTTGAGTTATTAGTCTGGACTGCGGAACCTAATAAACAATTTTTGCTCAAAAGTGATTTATACTACATTATTTACGAAGTATTACAGCAACGAAAAATTGAAATTCCTTTTGCTCAGTTAGATTTACATCTGCGTTCTGGTAAGTTGGAATTTACGTCAGAAATGCAGTTAGCTTTAATACAGATGGTTGAACGATTATCAAATCAGGAGTCAGACATAGATTCAACCAATCCAATTGAAAAGGGTACAGAGGGTATAGATGCATGACCCGCATTTCTCACAAGTTTGAAATGCAGAGGGGCAGAGGGGCGGAGGGGATTGAACTTGGCACATTGAACTCTCCTCTGCTCCTCTGCTCCTCTGCTCCCCTGCACAAGCACAGGCTTTGAGCATTAGTGAGAAATCCAGGTGTAGGCGGTAAGCGTAGCCATGCCGTCAGGCTTATCGGTCTGGTAACTAGATGATATTTTCTAGCCAGTCACTTGGGGATAGGTTCATTGTCAGATTGTTTTAAATTTCTCTTGCTGTAATCAGAGCATAATCATAAATCTTTGGGCTGATTCTTGTTCCTTTACTCATTAAATCATCTAAAATATTCTTGACATTATCAATCAAACCTTGCTCTTTTGCTAAGATAATCACTCCAACTAAACCAATAATTGGCAAGCCTCTACTAATAGCAACTTTTCTCCCAGCTTTTTCATCAATTAAAAGTTGATCTGCTTTTAATTCTTCTGCCAAAATAATTGCCGAACATTCTCCTAAATCCAAGTCGGTTTCTAATTGTAATTGTTCAATGAGTTGGTTATTACTTATAGAAATAACTTCTAGCCATAAGGCTGATTTTACAGCTAAAACTGCGGGATGATCCCCCGTTGTTAATTCTGCATAGACTTGTTGAGGAATTATTACTCTACCAAAAACAGCCTGAAGCAAGTCTAATCTACCAACTTTAGAAAGTTCACTTAATGGGGTTGTATCTGAGACAACAATCATAGATTATTGCCTTGTAATTTCACTTTTGCTTGATTAACTTCTTGCTGAAATTCCTCTAAAGTCATACTATCGTCAAATAGGGATATTTCATGCTTAGACATTAAATCTATTACGTCTAGTCTAGGAATTCCTAGTAATTGACTAGCCTTACCACTGCTAATTTCTCCATATTTAAGTAGAGTCATCACATAAGCTTCTTTGGCTTTAGTTTCTGCTTCTTCTCTAATGGTATTATTAACAGAATGAACGGGAATAGTAAATTCTACTTTAGTCATAATTCCAGAATATTTTCTTTGTAATGTTTCATTTTGAACAGGGTTGATATTATATAATATATCGTTTTTCTATCGGCTAAAGTCGAGTTATTCGGCGATTCCAACTAGTCAATTTTACTACGGTAGTATCAAGTGTAAACTGTCATACTCGCACCCTCTCTAAATCATAGTAAGTCACTCATGCGATGGGCGAAGCCCCGCCAAGGGCGATCACATCTCTGAAAGTAAAAAGCTCGTCACGGGGGAACGGCTTAGAAAATGGGGCAGGGCAAACGCATCTAAATATAGTACACATATACTAAAAAGCGACAAAGGTAGCGATCGCTGATGGGATGGAGGTTGAGTAATGAGGCATTGATGATAAAGTCATTCTAGAAGTAGAGGAAAGCCCCTAAAAAAGCGTGAAGCTCAAGCCAAAAATTACGATTGCTGACCACTTTGCTTTAATGGAAGACCCAAGAATAGACCGCACGAAGCGACACAATTTAATAGACATTCTCACAATTGCTTTATGTGCAGTGATATGTGGAGCAGACAGTTGGGTGGCAATTGAATTGTATGGCTGCACAAAATATGAGTGGTTAAAAACATTTTTAGAGCTACCAAACGGAATACCATCACACGATACATTTGCACGAGTCTTTGCACAATTAAATCCACAGCAATTTCAGTCATGTTTCTTAAATTGGATTAAGTCAATCCAGATCAGGACGGATAGTGAAGTTGTAGCAATTGATGGCAAAACGTTATGTGGTTCTCATGATAAAAGTAGTGGTCAGAGTGCAATTCAAATGGTGAGTGCATGGGCAACTACAAACAGATTGGTGTTGGGACAAGTAAAGGTAGATGAAAAATCCAATGAAATTACAGCAATTCCAGAGTTATTAAAGGTATTAGAACTGTCTGGGTGTATCGTAACAATTGATGCAATCGGTTGTCAGAAAGATATTGTAAAGTTAATTACACAGCAAAACGCAGATTATGTAATAACTTTAAAAAAGAATCAAGGAAATCTCTATGATGAAGTTGAAAACCTATTCAAGTCAGGGATAAGCACAGGTTTTCAAGGGTTTGGACATAGCACATATAAAACAGAAGAAACGGGGCATGGTCGTCATGAAATTCGCCACTATGTCATGTTATCTGATATTCAATCTCGGCTTGACCCTAATTCAGTTTGGTCAAATTTTAATAGTATTGGGATGGTAGAATCCGTCCGGCAAGTAAATGGTAAAACAACGGTGGAGACTCGTTATTTTATTAGTAGTCTTAAGGATAATGCCAAAAAAATTGCTAATTCTGTTCGTAGTCACTGGGGAATAGAAAATTCATTGCATAGACATTTATCAATACCACAGGTGAATCCATAAAGGCAGTTCTTTTAACTCTGTCATACTAGACGATAGCATTTACCAACAGAAGCTGAGATGTACCTATAGTAGGATTATACAAGTTTTAGATGCTGCTCACCGACAAAAATCATCAACCCTCAACTCGCGCCACACGTCTGACGGTTGCCACCCAGAGTTACCAACAGAGCGTAGGGGGCGATAGTGTTCAGAAATGTATTCGGATTCGGAAACGTAGTCTTCAATGTACACAGGTGGATTTGGTTCAATCACTGTTTCAGAAATATTTTGGCTCTCAGGCATCTCAATGGGTTCAGTCGGTGGTGGGGTTACTTCTGTTTTCTTGCGAACTGGGTTAGAGGTTTTTTTGATGAGTCGTTTCATATCTATAGGAATCATTCGGCTCTCCACCAAGAACGGATATCTCAGAATACAAGAAGTGATCAGGGAATCCGAGAGATTTTGCTTATTGTTGTGTGGGTGATGGGTGTGGATTGCTTTTTGGGCACGTGAGCGGAGTGTGATCCCTAACCCGCATTTCTCACAAGCTTGAAATGCAGAGGTGCAAGGGAGCAGGGGAGCAGAGGAGAGTTCAATGTGCCTTGTTCTTTCCCCTCTGCCCCTCTGCCCCTCTGCTCCTCTGCACAAGGTTTTGAGAGATGTGGTGAGAAATCCGGGCTAATAGCCCGCCAATGAAGGTGGTCTTATTATTAAATGTGAGCGCAAGACTAAAAATAAAGGTAATGCGGTTTATTGACGAATGGCACGCTTGTTAAGCGCAAGCCCCTGCTTTAACTGGCTTTTGAGTGTGGGGAGAGGGGAGAGTGTGGGGAGCCAGATTTCTTCCCCATCCTCCCACACTCCCCACATCTCCCACACCCTATACACTCCCGGAAAGTGGCAAAAGAGGGGTATCTCAGATTTTGCCGACATCACAGCAGAAACTCTAACGTTTTTAACCGTGACCGCCGAATACCAAGTCATCTATATCAAAAATCTATCTCTACCTGACTGCTTTTCTCCTTCAACAGTTAGAAGCAGCGAATTTTGCTCCTATGCAAAGCTAGCTATCAGGGCAAGTTCTCATACTGTGGCAAAAGGATTAATTTGTGGATATTAACAGACGAGATTTACTGAAGCTAGTTTCTGCTTCTGGTTTAGGTGGGGCTGGAGTATTTGCTTTACAAGGTTTCACTAAACAGGTTTTAGCGCAAAATCAGTCTACCCCACTCCAGATAAAAAAAGGTGAAATGTTCTACAGGCAACTAGGACGCACCGGAGAACAAGTATCTGTAATTGGTCTAGGAGGTCATCATATTGGTAGACCAAAAGATGAACAAGAGGGTATTAATCTGATCCGTATTGCTCTCGATCGCGGGATCAATTTTATGGACAATTGCTGGGATTACCATAACGGAGGTAGCGAAATTCGCATGGGTAAAGCTCTGCAAAATGGTTATCGTCAAAAAGCTTTTCTGATGACTAAAATTGACGGTCGTACAAAGGCGGCCGCTACTAAACAAATTGATGAATCTTTAAAACGTTTGCAAACAGACCACATTGATTTATTGCAGCATCATGAAGTCATTCGTATGGAAGATCCAGACCGGATTTTTGCCCCTGGCGGTGCGATGGAAGCAGTTGTGGAAGCACAAAAAGCTGGCAAGATTCGCTACATAGGCTTTACTGGACACAAAGACCCTTTAGTACACCTGAGAATGTTGGAAGTTGCCAATCAAAATAAGTTCCGTTTTGATGCAGTGCAAATGCCGTTAAATGTTATGGATGCCCATTTCCGCAGTTTTGAGAGGCAAGTTTTACCCAAACTGGTTCAGGACGGAATTGCTGTACTGGGGATGAAATCTATGGGCGACCAAAACATTCTCAAAAGCAATGTGGTCAAACCTATCGAATGTCTGCATTACGCGATGAATCTACCAACTTCAACGGTGATTACAGGCATTGAAAGTATGCCCATCTTAAACCAGGCTTTTGAGGCAGTACGTACTTTTACACCCATGAGCCAGGAACAAGTTAAAGCATTACTGAATCGGACTCGCCAAGCTGCTCTTAAAGGTCAGTATGAACTATTTAAAACCACTAGCCAATTTGATGGTACAGCCAAAAATCCTGAGTGGTTAGGATAAGTTTTAAGCAAACGGGTCTTGGGTTTAAGACCCCGACTAAATCAAATGCGGGCTTGGGTAATACGACCATCTAATAGAGCCGCAGCAGACTGTTGCACCTAATAAATGGTTAAGACATGAATGGCACGCTTGTTAATCCCAAAGCCCTGATATAACAAGATTTTGTGTGTGGGGAGCCAGATTTCTTCCCCATACTTTAAATAGTAAAGTAATAAGCGGATTGAGTATTTAAGCATATCTACTGACTTGGAATAACATAATGTTTTGCGGTAGCGACGTTAGGAGCGTCTGTAAGCTTGCCAGATAATGACGTAAACGTGTATTTTCACCTTCTACTCTGGTCATATATGTTTTACTGACAATATGATCGCCTGGCTGAATAAAACTGGGGTAAACTTTCCATCCATCGGTAACATAAAAATAGCACTGCCAGCAGCAAACAATATCCCACAAAGGTTTAAATGTTTCAGCACTATGATCTCCTAAAACCCAAGCTAAAATTCCTGGGCGAAAGTGGTTTACTGCTGTCCATAACCAAATTTTTTTTTGACCCTACGAAAGTTTCTAGTTCATCCAGTTCTCCCACTTCGGGAATCTCCTCGGTTGGTGTTTAAGTTACTCTTAGGGACGTACTTCTGGATTCAAAATTGTTCTCTTTTTACTACGATTTCCAACAGATGGATATTATTAGAAAGAGGAATGTTATATTACCTAAAAAATAGGGAATCCTAGATTTAAGTACCAAGCAAATATATTAGTCAGTTAGACAGGATGAACTTTCAACAGCAAGGCATTCAATCCGGTAACAATTTTTCTGTAAACCAATTGCTAAAAGTTGATGACGTTAGTAGAAATGGTCAGGAAATTGAACATCAATTAGCAGAGCCAGATTTGAAACAGTTGCAAGATAAATTTTTATTACTTATAGAACGTAATCCTTTGCCTTTAATTGAGTGGAATACAGCATTTCAAGTAATACAATGGAATCCGGCTGCTGAACAGCTATTTGGATACAGCAAAAGTGAAGTACTGGGTTGTCAATTACCAGAAATAATTGTGCCAGAGAGTGAGAGAGTAGAGGTCATCAAAATAATGGGGTTATTAATTGAAGAGAAAGTGGGAGGTAATAATCTCAATAAGAATCTGACAAAAAATGGAACAGTGATTATTTGTGATTGGTGTCACACTCTGATAACTAACGTTGATGGCAATGTAACTAGTATTGTCTCAACAGTACAGGATATAACAAAAGTAAAGTCTTTTGAAAGCGCTCTGCGCGAAAACGAAAAGACCTATCAGCAAATTCTTGATGCAATTACAGATATGGTATTGGTTAAAGGTGCTAAATCTCGGATTATTTGGGCAAATAAGGCATTTCGTGATTATTACGGGATGAGTGAGTCACAGCTTCAAAATATGATTGATGCACCTTTCAGCGAACCAGATCATACTCTGCAATATATCAAAGATGATGCTTACGTATTTGAAAGTGGGCAGACCCTAGAAATTCCACAAGAGCCAGTAACTCGGTACGATGGCGAAGTACGCCTATTCCATACAATCAAATCTGCGATCCGTAACGAACTAGGTCAAGTGATAATGACTGTTGGCGTATCTCGTGATATTAGTGAGCATAAACAAGCCGAGAAAGAACAGGCGAAGTTGTTGGCAATTCTAGAAGCAGCACCAGATTTTATCAGCACTGCTGACTTAACTGGGAAGGTTCTTTACTTTAATAAAGCAGCTCGCCGAATGTTAGAACTGGGGGAAAAAGAATCGCTTCAGGGGAGAAATTTGTGCCAAAATCATCCAAAATGGGCAAATGAAATTATCCAGAATCAAGGATTACCAGAATCAGTTCGAGTCGGTGATTGGGTCGGGGAAACGGCTCTTTTAAAAGCAGATGGACGAGAAATTCCCATATCCCAACTGATTATCGCTCACAAATCACCTGATGGAGAAGTTGAATATTTTTCGACAATCGCAAGGGATATCAGCGAACTCAAAGCAGCGGAAGAAACTTTACGGCAAAAAGCGAAAGATTTAGAGCAAACTCTTAAAGAACTTCAAAGCACCCAAGCTCATTTGCTTCAAAGCGAAAAAATGTCCTCTATTGGTCAATTGGTTGCTGGGGTAGCTCACGAAATGAATAATCCTTTGGGCTTTATTGCTGCCAGTGTAAAACAAGCTAAACCCACCTTTGATGATATTGTTGAACACTTAAAGCTTTATCAAGAAAAGTTCCCCACTCCCGGAGATGAAATTCTCATCCATGCTGAAGAAATTGATTTGGAATATAGCTTATCAGATTTACCCGAAATGATTGATTCGA
Organism: Nostoc sp. C052; assembly: GCF_013393905.1. Taxonomy (GTDB): domain Bacteria; phylum Cyanobacteriota; class Cyanobacteriia; order Cyanobacteriales; family Nostocaceae; genus Nostoc. Next base: position 444,179 of record NZ_CP040273.1, on the reverse strand, counting down.
TGACGATAGCATGTGACAGGCTGAAAAATATCAGTACCAGTCTCCGCACTTTCACCCGTGCTGATCAAGACTACAAAAAACCTTTCAATATCCATCAAGGAATTGATAGTACCATTCTAATTCTCAAACATCGTCTGAAAGCAAATGAGCAACGTCCAAAGATTGAAGTGATCACAAACTACGGTAATTTACCTGAAGTAGAATGTTTTCCAGGTCAATTAAATCAGGTATTTATGAATATACTAGCGAATGCTATTGATGCCTTGGATGAATCAAATACAGGTCGGAGTTTTCAGGAGATTAAAGCCAATCCTAATCGGATTACAATTACCACCTCATTGGAAAACAAACAGGTTGAAGTGAAGATTGCTGATAATGGTCAAGGGATGAGTGAATCAATTAAACAAAAAGTATTTGACGACTTGTTTACTACCAAAGGTGTTGGTAAAGGAACAGGATTAGGATTAGCGATCGCTCAATCTATTGTTGTAGAAAAACATGGCGGAACTTTGAATGTGAATTCTACCTTGGGTGTTGGAACAGAATTTGTGATTACCTTACCGATTCTGGCTCAGACTCAAAGTGAACTTGGTCGAAAGTGTGATTTCAGTTAACTATCACCAACCAATCGCACAGTACAGACTTACACCCCGAAGCAAAGTTAACAGCAATCTGCCACTGCCCCAGATACCCATTCCAAAACGGCTCACCATCAGCCACTCCAACAGCCTCGCCAACTTTGGAGATTAACTCGCTGTAGCAAGAGCCAATACTGTCCAAGCCTTGCTGCAATTTCAGCTTCAGCCCTTTCCAGGTTTGTCCTTGGGGACTGGACACTACCTCTTCTAATATTTGGGAGGTAGTGTCAGTGACTTGTGTTTGTAACTCTATATTATTCGTAACTGACACCGACTCACTAAGAAACAGTTCATCCCGATTTAACCACTGTCCAAAAATCGAATCACGCTGATCATCAGGTGCAACAAACTGGTAAACGCACTCCCGATTTTCACGCTTACCCAACCGACCGACATAATCCAACTTCAAATCAATCTTCGCAAGTAGTTTCTGTGCGATCGCAATCGGTGTGTGTTTTTCCGAGATACTAACATTCAAGTAATTCTTGATAACGTGCCGATGCTGAACAGCTAGGGCTTTAAACTCCACCAGCTTCTCGTCACTTCCTCGCAACTGAACGTCTGGCGTGAGAAACTGCAACAGATTCAGATTTTCGAGTAACAACACAGCAGGTAATAACTGTCCCTTGTTAAAATCAGGTTTCCAAACCGAATTCTCCCCCGCCTCTAACTGCGCCTTAGCCCGTTTCGCATCACGGTTGTTCAGAAATTCCCGCCCCAGCGTCAAATAGTAGTGCATCCGCAGTTGAGGATACCAGCCGTCGTCATCTTTCTCAACCAAATTAGGCGTAACTTCAACTTCATAGCGACGGGATAATTCAGCCTTGCGCTGCTGATGTCGTTCAGTTTTCGTTTTCGCCCTTGTGTCAAGGAGCTTCTTAAGTTCGGCATCAGAGATGGTTGGAGAATCCGCGATCGCCTGACACTCAGCATTATACAATTCCTGACTAGCCGCTTTAACCAACTCGATTTTTTGAGGCAGAAGCAGTAATGTCTGCGAGCGCGAATTTTTTGGTTACAGATGCTATACCAATTGGTAATAGCCTTTAGCAAGAGGAAAAGACGATGCATTGATAGTGCATAAACCAAAATATTTTTACGTAAATTTATCAGTAAATAATGTGAAGAATATGCAAAGATGTGTGTGGAAGCAAAGACATCTAAGTAAATACGATAGTATATGGTCAGTGTTAGGTTATTGAGATGTTCTGTATTCTCAAATTAAACATTTACGCATAATTGCCCACAAGGAGAGTATAAAACTATATTTACAAGCCAGAGTTAACTATTGACTATTTTCTCTTCTGGTAGGATTTAGGCACTGGTAAAAAACTAAATATGAAGGCTGGATTTTTGATGCTTGTTCTTGTGCCTGAAAACAGCACTATAGTGGTGTGCAGTTCAGTGAGATACAAAAACTTTGCTGAAATGATTTGACAGTAAGGACTTTGATGTTCTCATACAATCGATAACCGCTAGAACGCGACTTAAACATTTTTGAGGCAGAAACAAGCTTAAAACCCATGCAAGGCAAGGAGAATACACATCTGCATACAGGTTTTAGGCTCTTTTCTGGCTACTTTTTGTTTAAGTCCCACTAACAGCTCTCTTCAAAACTGAAATTACTGAAAAAATCGATTGAGGTAGGTAAAAGTTATGGCATCTTGAATGTTGAATATTCAACAGGCAACAACATCCTCAACGGTGGCAGTGGTGACGATTACTTGGATGCTGGGGCAACATCCGGTAATAACCTGCTATCTGGTGGTGATGGCAATGATACTCTCTCCACCTCTTACGTTTCTCAAAACTCTTATAATTCTACAGCCTCATCAGGGAATAACACCCTCAACGGTGGCGCTGGTGACGATTACTTGGATGCTGAGTCTCCACAAGGTAATAACCTGCTATCTGGTGGCGATGGCAATGATACTCTCTCTACTTCTGGTGTTTTTACTTATAGAGCAGCTCCTAATTTTGTCTCATCAGGGAATAACACCCTCAACGGTGGCGCTGGTAACGATTACTTGATGGCTAATACCAATTTAATATGAAGCTGCATATAATAGGGAGGAAAGCAAACTTGGTACTTGGTAAGTTGATATACCCATGAGCCGCCCATTTCAAATTGAGATCGCCGAGAGCGAAGAGGAACTAAAAAAATGCCTACAAACAGTGTCTTTAGGAAACCAGAAAGAAAAGTTACAGATGTTGTGGTGGCTTAAGAGTGGTCAAGTAAACCAACAACAGGAAATTGGAAAACGTTTGGCTAGAGATACTTCAACAGTGACTAGATGGTTACAGAAGTATAAATCTGGTGGGTTATCTGGCTTATTGGAAGTAAAAAAAGCACCAGGAGCAAAACGGAAGATCGATGATGCAGCGATCGCCGCACTCCAACAGGAGTTAAAAACAGAGAAAGGGTTTGCCAGTTATGGTGCAATAGTTGAATGGTTGAAACAGGAACATGGGCAAGATATTGAATATGCAACTGTTTATGCGTTGGTTCGATATCGATTGGGTGCAAAATTGAAAGTACCTCGCCCTCAAAGCCATAAACAAGACGAAAAATTAGTTTCTGAGTTTAAAAAAAACTCGGAATCATTCTTAATTGTCTAGAAGAACATTTAGCACCCGGCAAGTGTGTTCGCTACCTGTGTCAGGATGAAACTAGAGTTGGACTGAAAACTCTTACAGGAAAAGTGATTACAGCTTCCGGAGTTAAGCCTACTGTTAAGGTGATATGGCCAAGAGATAACTTTTGGATTTATGGTGCAATTGAACCATTGACTGGAGACCATTTTCTTTATGAGTACCCAAAACTGGATGGCGAGTGTTTTCAACAGTTTTTGGACTGGCTATCTGTGCAATTAGGTAGCGATTACGCTATTTTACAGATTGATCAAGCACCTGCTCATACAAGTTCAAAGCTCCGTTGGCCGGAGAATATTATTCCTCTGTTTCAACCAGCATCAGCCCCTGAACTCAACCCGATTGAGAGACTTTGGCAACTCCTCAAGAAACCGCTCAAAAATCAACTTTTCTCTTCTTTACAAGCTTTACGTGAACGCATCCAAGAAATATTCGATCAACTTTCATTTGAGCAGATAATTTCAGTCTCTTCTTACAACTTTATCCTGGAAGCTCTATTCTATGCAGCTTCATATTAAATTGGTATAAGGGTTCATCAGGTAATAACCTGCTATCTGGTGGTGATGGCAATGATTATCTTGATATCTCTAGTATTCCCACTTACTACGATGGTATATTATTGTCTTCAGGCAATAATACTCTCGATGGTGGTGCTGGTGACGATACCTTGAGGGCTGAGGATTCAACAGGAAATAACTTCTTCTTTGGAGACGATGGCAATGATTCCTTCTATCTAAATTTAGAGAATCAAACGGTAGATGGGGGTAAGGGTGACGATTTGTTGTCTGTTGATTACAGTTATTACAGCGCTGCTACAGAAGGGATTACAACAACTTACAATGCCACTACTAACACTGGCTCAATTAGGTCAGGTACGAATCAAGTTAATTATAAGAATATCGAACGATTAAATATCTCAGGTACAGGTTACAATGACAACATTGTGGGGAACAGTGGCAACGATACCCTCTCCACGGGCAATAGTGGCAATGATACCATAGATGGGGGTGAGGGTGACGATGTACTGTTGGTCAATTACAACGGTAGTGCGGCGATCGCAACAACTTACAATGCCACTACTAACACTGGCTCAATTAGGTCAGGTACGAATCAAGTTAATTATAAGAATATCGAACGATTAAATATCTCAGGTACAGATTACAATGACAACATTGTGGGGAACAGTGGCAACGATACCCTCTCCACGGGCAATAGTGGCAATGATACCATAGATGGGGGTGAGGGTGACGATGTACTGTTGGTCAACTACAACGGTAGTGCGGCGATCACAACAACTTACAATGCCACTACTAACACTGGCTCAATTAGGTCGGGTACGAATCAGGTTAATTACAAAAATATCGAACGATTAAATATCTTAGGTACAGATTACAATGACTTGATTGTGGGGAACAGTGGCAACGATACTCTCTCCGGGGGCGTTGGTAATGATACTCTAACTGGTGGTGCTGGTAATGATGAATTTGTTTACAACAACGATATTTACAACAAAAATACTGATACTATTACCGATTTCGGTGGTGTGGGTAAAGGCTCAAATCCATCAGCAACGGTCATTGTCTCTGTAGACACCTTGCAATTTACAAGTGATGGATTCACGGCTGAAAATCTGCAATTAACTCAAAATGGCAACAACTTAGAAATCACTTTTGAAAATCTCGCTAATAGCAAAGTCATTCTGCAAAACTTCAAATTAGAAAATCTGGATAATTTACCAGCAACTTCTTCACGACCTGCTATTGGCAATATCCTCTTTTATGGTCAAACTAGTGTCACTGACAGTTTTGATGTGTTTGATGCAAATTCCACTCAAACGAACCTGTTCAATAAGAACACTGTTACTTTCCTGAATGACCTCGATAACAATATTACAGGTTTTGACAACTCTAATGATGTCATCAATGGTCAAGGGGGTAATGACATCATCGACGGATTGAGTGGTGATGACATCATTAGAGGTGGTGCAGGCAATGATACTCTGATTGGTGGTGCAGGCAATGATACTCTGATTGGCGGTGCAGGCAATAATATCCTTGACGGAGATGCCGATGACGATATTTTGAATATTAGCGGTTCAATAGGTAATAACACACTACTTGGAGGTGCTGATGATGATCGCTTGAGTGCTAACGCTTCAACAGGCGATAATCTGCTCTCTGGGGGTGATGGCAATGATTCTCTTGACATCTCTGGCAGCTACATCAACAGACCTAGCTACTCCTCCGACTCTCGCTCCACAGGTAATAACACACTACTTGGAGGTGCAGGTAACGATACCTTGAATGCTACCGGTTCAAAAGGCGATAATCTGCTCTCTGGAGGCGATGGAAATGATTCTCTTAACATCTCTGGTTACTACTACTACTCTTCTTCCTTTAACTACTCCGAAGATTCTCGCTCCACAGGTAATAACACACTACTTGGAGGTGCAGGTAACGATACCTTAAATGGTAGCGGTTCAACAGGCAATAATCTGCTCTCTGGGGGCGATGGCAATGATTATCTTGACATCTCTGGCAGCGACCCTACTCTTTCCATAGTTAATAATACCCTCAACGGTGGCGCTGGTGACGATACCTTGGATGCTACCAATGCAAAAGGTAATAACCTCCTTTCTGGAGGTGATGGCAATGATTCCTTCAATTTAGGCATCACATCCTCAGGTGATGTCCCCTCTGATTTAGCGACTCAAACAGTAAATGGGGGTAATGGTAACGATTTGTTATCCATGTATTACTTTAATGCTACAACAGGGATTACTTCGACTTTTAATGCTACTACTAACACTGGATCGGTTACGGCAGATACGTATCTAGTTAATTACAACAATGTCGAAAGATTAAATATCATCGGTACAGATTACAATGACTTGATTGTGGGGAGCAACGGCAATGATACCCTGACAGGTGGAAAGGGTAATGACAGCCTAATTGGAGGAAATGGGACTGATACCTTTGTTTTCTATAATTACAATGAAGGTGTTGACGATCTTTATGACTTTAACGCCACTAATGACTTGATTCAGATATCAGCTGTTTATTTTGCTGGCGGGTTATCATCAGGTTCACTTTCAGCTAATCAGTTTACCATCGGAACATCTGCAACAACAACCAATCAACGATTTATCTACAACAGCGCTACAGGTGGACTGTTCTTTGATCTTGATGGCAGTGCGTCTGGGTTTACTCAGGTAAAATTTGCACAATTATCTGCTGGATTGTCACTAACCGAAAACAATTTTGTGGTTGTTTAATCTTTATTGGCGCTCTAGAATCACCAACCGCTAGGGTTTGCGGGGTGTTATTTTTCGCATCTCGCAAACGATAGTGGCAATCGAATGGTACTTTCATAAAGGTAGCTTTCTTGCCAACTCACTCAAGGTGTGGACATCTCCTATTTTGATTCTGTGCCGAATAAATCAAACCATCTACTCACTCCACTGCGGGGCATCTGTCACCAATTGAGCATATTTGTTCGGGTTAACATCCTCGAACTCCAGCATCATACCCAACCCAATACTGCTTGGTTAAGCCTCTTTTGAACAAAACGCCTTACCTATGAGGCAGTACCAATTGTCTCGCCAACCAGTACGGTGCGAGCTTCCGTGAAGCCAAGTAGTATTTTGAACCTAATAAGTAAAGTGGTTAATACTAAGCTCCACTTTCTCACCCCATCCACTCGACCCAATCGGGCGCAGATGCTATCAGTTGACCATCTCTGCTTTCCCCGACATCCAGATTGAAATCATGCAGCAGGTTGCGGAAGAGAATCGGGTTGTTACATATATCGTAAGCAAAGGCAGACACAGTGGCGCATTCTACGGCATTCCACCAACAGGCAAAACCATCTCAACATCAGTGATCAGAATTGATCGTGTTCAAGATGGCAAGATCGCCGAGCATTGGTCTGTTTCCGATGCGGCAGGTCTGATGCAGCAACTTCAATCTTGAACTGTAGTAATGCGATTTTTTGGACAACAAAAATGTCAAACAATGCAATTGCTACTGCTTGATATAAAAACTATGAGTTAGCCAAATCCACCAAAATCTATACAGATTTATAATTATCAACGCTAGAGGCTTCTATGGCTAAATTTGATAACCATCCTACCGTGAGATGGTGGCGTGAGCAGTCTACAAACAACCTAAAAACAAGCACAGTCGCTTTGAATTCTGATTCACTCTGAACACTTTGTCTGGATGCGGGTGCTGATGATGTAGGATTTGTGGAAATTTATCGACCCGCACTTGCCGACCAACATGCCGAAATTCTGACAGTATTTCCACCCACCAAAACATTGATTAGCTTTGTCTGCTGCATGAATCGGGAAAACGTTCGCACTCCAGCACGATCAATCGCTAATCTGGAATTTCATGCCAATTACGACCATGCAGATGAAGTAGCTCGAAACCTCGTCAAAGCATTCGCGCAGATTGGTGTCCGAGCCTTGAATCCATCAGTGGCATTCCCAATGGAAATGGATCGTTATCCAGACAAAAAAGCCTGGGTTATATCTCATAAACCTGTGGCTGTTGAAGCAGGATTAGGACACATAGGAATTCATCGAAATGTGATTCATCCCAAGTTTGGTAATTTCATTGCTCTCGGTACAGTTTTAATTGATACAGAAGTAACGGAGTACGCCCACCCGATCGATTACAATCCCTGCATTGAGTGTAAATTGTGTGTTGCGGCTTGTCCTGTAGGCGCGATCGGGGCTGACGGTAGTTTTAGCTTTTCAGCTTGTTACACTCATAATTATCGTGAGTTCATGGGCGGATTCACAGATTGGACAGAGACGATCGCTGACAGCAAAAGTGCTAGTGATTATCGAAAAAAAGTCAGTGCTTCTGAATCAGCCTCAATGTGGCAAAGCTTGTCTTTCAAGCCGAACTACAAAGCAGCCTACTGTATTGCGGCATGTCCGGCGGGAGAGGATGTAATTGCCCCATTCTTGAGCGATCGCAAAGCATTTATTAAAGATGTGGTCAAGCCATTGCAGGACAAAACCGAAACCATCTATGTGGTGCCGGGATCGGATGCCGAAAACTATGTTGTCAAACATTTTCCCAATAAAACGGTGAAGCTTGTGAGCAGTGGCATTCGTCCTCAATCGATTCAAGGATTTCTCTTTGGATTACCATTGTTATTTCAACGCAATCAGTCGGAGGGATTGAGTGCAATTTACCATTTCACATTCACTGGCTCTGAGTCTCGTCGTGCAACAGTGACGATTCAAAATAAAATGGTACGAGTTCAAGAAGGACATCTTGGGAAAGCAAATATTTCTGTCACGGCAGATAGCAAAACTTGGCTGGGTTTTCTTAGCAAGGAACAAAACCTAATTTGGGCACTGCTGCGATGTAAAATTCGGGTTAGTGGTTCTCTTAAGCTACTTCAGGCATTTGGTAAATGTTTTCCTACCTGAAATATTCATTAAATTCTAGAAATGCCTAACTAATTACCCTGCAAGGGGAGACAATACCGGAACTAATTGAGGGCTAGTAGGATTCTTTTGTTGACCCCGCCAAACCCCCAATTGTCTCCAACTTCAGCTATTGGCCATAACACCAACACGGAGAGCAATTCGCTTATATTTGTTTGGATTGTAGGGCATACCTGTATGCATAACTTGGGAATTATCCCAAAACACAATATCTCCAGGTTGCCAAATATGGGCATAAACTGGTGTACAGTCGAGAATCTTTTGAAACAATTTCTGCCAATACTGTTTAGCAGCTTCTGGTTCGTTTTCTAGCCCTTTGAGAATCGAAGTGTCAGAACCCAAATATAAACAATAGCGCCCAGTTACTTTGTGAGTTGAGACAATTGGATGTAATTTCCGAGGAATCTCTACCCCTGGCTGTGGGGAGATAGGTGACAGGTGATACATCGACAGTAGTCCTAATTGCTGCTGATGTTTGGGAGCAAGATTGTGGTAGGCTTCCACCATGTCGAGAAAGAGAGTGGTGTGGGGCTGTCCATCCGTTCCTTCGTCCGGGATGGACACCCCATAAAGCATCACGACATAGAGGGCATTCATATCCAGTCCCTGTGTTTTAGGGAGATGGTCTTTATCGTGATGCCATTGCCAAGCAACTTTGCCCACCACCTCATCAGAAAGCCCCTTGGGATTACCTAAAATGGAGACTCCAGGACTCTGTAAGTCTGGAGCGATTTCGGGATCTAGAGGCTTGGGGCGACGACCGAGGGTTGAGTCACCAAACGTCTGGATGGCAAAGTCTTTCAACTGGGATGCCGTCGGTTTTTGCTTTCTGACAACAATAACCCCATGTTCCCAGAGAGATTGCTTCAATTCCTCAACTTGTTGGTCTGTTATGGATGCAAGATTACAATCTCGTAGAACTTCCTTGCCCAGTCTTGAATGCTGCTCTACGGTCAACAATTTCTTCATCTTAAGTAAATACCGTTTGATAATACTATTCACCTCAAGTTTCGTACTTTACGCAAAAACCGAATCATCTTGAAGCTGGCATTACAAACGATATAAGTCAGCCTAAGCTAACGTATCACAGACAGCATCCGCGATTTTGAGCTTTTTCCTTGGTGGATCACAGAAAATGGTTACTGGTGATGGGGTGCTGAGAAGGCAATATCTGGGGATGGAGGAAGAAGCGACACCGGACAGCCCGTCGTAGACATTAGTCTCAAAGTGGGGTAATCGCTTTAGTAAAATCAAAAACTACCCATATTATCTAAGTGGAGAACAAAAGAGATTGTATATCTTTTATCACTTGCCAAACAGTTTATTAAGCACATCAGCTAGACGGTAGCCTGCCAAGCTCATGCGGCGTTCTGCTATTGGTTTGGCGGTAGCAGCATAATTTGGCGGTAACGGCTTTCCATCATTTTTATCACTACTGCCAGAAAGCTTGCCATTAAGATATGCTTTTTGTTTAGCGATATTAAAACTCTCTAATTTTGCCCAATTATTAAATTGAGTTTCTCTTAATTCTGGTAATTTACTGCGTTGATAGGATGCTCTTATCTTGGTTGCGGTGTTCCGAACAGTTTGAAAGTTTTCTGAGCCTAGTATGAGGTCATCCCAGAATTTATGCAAACTGATAGTCTGGCTATCTGGGTTAACTCTAATATAAAAACGTGTACCACCTCTATCACCTTCTGGTTCTTTATACTGGTTAGTAATTAATTTGGTAGTATGCAATGGCTGATGGACATCTCCTACTAGATGGAATAGCCAGCATATTGCAACTGCTTTTTCGCTGTTGGTGGCATTACTTTGGATAATATCAAGATTTTTTTGAAAAGCAAATATAATATTTTCTTCACCTGGAATTTCACGAGGAATTGAGTTTGAGGCATTGCTTGGTTGATAAGGGAAATTTATGTAGTGCCAAGTTGGATTATCAAATATTTGATTGCCACGAGCTTCATCTGGCCATTTTGCCGCCCACATAAATAAGTACAAATTTTTATTTTCAGCAGAAAGATTAGATTGTTTGAGGGAATTCCACTGCTGCTCAAATTTAGAGTATTCAGGGTGTTCCTTCAAAATGGCAACCATTTTCTCAATTACTTCTTGATGATTCTGCGAGAGTTCCCTGTAAGCGATCGCTCCTGAAACCATGTGTCCAGCCTTATTCCAAGCAAAAGCTGGGTGCTGCCAAATCAGGATTGTTGAGAATATTGTCAATAAAGAAAACTTCAGGGAATTTTTTGTTATGAAATAGATTTTTTGAATTGAAAGTCTCTTATTCATAATCATCTCGCTAATAATTGAGTATCAACACAAATCTTAACTTTATAATCGCACGAATCACCTGAGTCATTACATTCTCTGATTGGCAAGATCAAAAACCAATGCTCATAACCATAAATAAGTTTTATGACTAACGAGATTACGGAAAAATTTAAACAAGCCTCCGATGGTTTGTTAATGATGAGTGAATCAGAGTATCCTTTTGAAGCTTTTTTGTGGTCTAATCAAGCTCAAGAACCAATAACCGCTCAAAAACTTCTCCAACTAACAGGGTATCCTCAAGATTCGCCAATAGAAGAAGTTGAATTAGAGTATTTTTTTAGGAATTGTGCCTTTGAACAAGAGTGGCATAATGAATTGCAGAAAAGTCAGTTTGCATTCCGAGCTAAAAACACAACAGGATGATAACTAACTGTGCTGCTTACGTAGGTTAAATTCTTATTAGTGTTAGATTATGTCTCTTGGTTGTGCGATCGCCTTGTCCTAGACATTACTTGCTTCGTGTCAACCTTTATAGTACATTTGTATTAAAGCTATAGAGTTAGCCTTATTCCCTGCCTCAAGTGTGGGGATTTTATTGTTTGGGTATGATGGCGGAACACCCACTTGATAGCGATCGCCAATTATTGGGTCATGATATTGAAGGCGATCAGCTACGCCATCGCTCTTTTTCGTATTTCCTCTCTTCTCTTCTTAGGCTGCGCCAACGAGACGCTATTCGTGAACGCTTGTATTCAGCACAGATGCTAGTAGTTAGCCAACCCAAAATTGCTGGGTGGAGGTCGGCAGAGGAGCAAGGGAGCAGGGGAGCAGAGGAGAGATTTGTACAAGTTCTTTCCCCCTTGCCCCTCCGCACCTCTGCCTCTCTGCTTGCCACAACGCTTGCGTTACCTTGGCAGACTACTAGGGCGATCGCCTATTGCCAGAGGATTTTATTTTTTGGGTAAGAATTTTTATATTTATATATTATGTATGCTTGAACGGTGACTTTAGTCATGGATATATTTGTGACTTTTGTAAGAATATTTTTTTCAATAAAAGAGTTTTAATAATGTGAGGTAGAAACTAAATAATCTAAAATATATTGGGATATCGGCTTTCCATAAGCATCTGATAATTCCGATAAATTTATGGTTGTTCCTATTTCTATAAATGTTATTTAGGAACTCCTAATAATCGGTAATTCTCTTGGTTTAAAGAAGAAAAATGAGCTACTATGATTTTGATGAGCATTTCTGGTCGCCAAAAACTGTCTGTCTTCAATCAAAATTAGGAGATTCTAGCCGAAAATCTTCTTATAAAAACTTAATTAATCTTGTCCTAATAATATTGATATCTGTATGCACAGGCTTGTTAATAACAATTTTATTTAGAATCAGCAATAGCAATCTAGATAGAAATTTTATCAATAGAAATAATGTTGATGGTAATTGCTTGATAGTTAAAAGTAACAGTGGATTTCAAATTTATTGCTCGAAATTAGACTAATTTTATTAATTAAAAATTCCAAATTAATCGGAGAAATATACGGGAGCATGTGATGGCGGCGATGTCTGCGACGGGCTACGCCTACGCTTTGCTTCCTTTAGATTTCCTCTAAGAAAGAGGGCGACACTTCACTAGCCATAGTCTAGATTGGGCTAGACATCAAGTGCATACTACTAAAAGCGACACCGATAGCGCAGCGTTTCTAAGAGTTGCCCGTCGCAGACATCACCCGCTAACAAAAGAATAGCGCCAACCTAAATCCAGGCAGACGCTATTCTGTTACTTGAATTCAGGGAGAAAACATAGTGAAATGAGTTAAGAGATTTTTACGATTAATTGATTCCAATTTAATTTCTTAGATTGCACTGCGGCGATTTAGCAAGTTCCACAAGAAAACAGCGACAATTGCGCCAAGAACCGCTACTGCAATACCAGGAATGCTGAGTGTGGGGGCAGCTAATGTCAAGGTTCCTGTACTGAAGAATATACCCAGACTACCACCAACAAAAGCACCAATAATTCCTAATAAGATTGTTCCGAGAATTCCGCCACCTTGATGACCGGGGTAGATAGCCTTTGCAATAGCACCAGCAATTAGACCTAAAACAATCCAAGCAAGAATATTCATTGTTTTAATTCGATAGATGTTTTTCATCGACAAATACACGATACCAATCCCAACATTGACATTCCATTTACCAACAGAACCAATTATTAATAGCCTTGAGGATGAACGCTGTTACTTCTTGTGATATACCCACTAAATCCAATGAATAATAAATAAAAAAGCTCCTAGTAGGTCTAAAACTAGGGGCTTATTAATTCATTACTTGATAATTGCAGTATATGCATTTTTAATGATTTTTCTCATCTACTGGAAGAATTAAGCTCCAGTTGAAAGCAGATACTATCGGGCGATCGCTCTTGAGGTATAACTTTGACTCGCTTGAATTTGTTCAGAGCTATCACCCACCCCCAACACCATGACTGATACTAAAAGGGATTAGCTTCTGTCACCACTTCTGGCAAACGACTCAAAAGATACCAAGGACTATCAAGGTGGAGTGTGGACACTAACTCCGACCTTGAGTCCTGGTGGATGATAGACGAACACCCATCAATAAGGATTTATCAACTCGAAGTTAGGGATGGGGAGTGATGACGCGCTTAGTGACTTTAGTCATGTTTAAGTGGTGACATTTGCTAGATATCTTTTCTTGATTATGCAGAATATATTGACAATATACAAGTTAAGTAAAACAAGGATTAAAGGATATATGAACCGCTTAAAATCTCTTCTTCTTGGTGGTTTATTAGCTTCTGTTTCAATTGCTGCTCTTTCAACTCATGCTAATGCTTCTGTTGTGAATTTTCGCAATGAACATTTAAATACTAATACGATTGCTTTTAATAACGCTAAACTAATTCGTGAGCGTCAATTGCATGAACAGCAGGTTCGTGAACAAAAGGCTCGTGAATTACGTGAACGCCAAGCTCGTGAACAAAAAGCCCGTGAATTGCGTGAGCGCCAAGCTCGTGAACAAAAGGCTCGTGAATTACGTGAGCGTCAAGCTCGTCTTCATCACTAAAATTTGAATTTTTACTTGCTCTGCGCTCGCCTACCCAATTCTTAGAGGAAACCCAAGAGCGATCGCCCCCGCCAAATTCTTAGAGGAAAAAAAGCGATCGCCCTAATTCTTAGAGGAAACGAGAGGAGCATAGGCACAGCCCGTCGTAAACATCGCATACACTCATAGCTTGGTCATCTCATAACCAAGCTCTTAGCTATCTCAATCAATTATTTAAATTCGGTAATCATCACCTAATAAAATGATGATTACCGCACTTAATTAGACATAAAAAAAGATTACAGTTAACTCTAATTTATAAGTTCGGTAAACCAGAATAATAACTATTAATGCCAATAATAATTAACTAACTCTTCTGCTATTAAAGGGGATAGTACAGTTAGGCGATGCCTACGTCGGTTCGCAGAGCGACCATCGCTTCTCAAAACAACAATCACACTCGCACTATTCGATGAACAGATTTAATCATCTGGAAACTGCCAAGATGAAATGCTTTCTACAGAAGTAGGAATAGACTCTTTCTTTTCTTTAAGTTTTTTAAGCAGTTCACAGCAGTAGCACTTTTCAATCAGGAGAAACTGCCCTAAATCTAGCTCTTTAAATAGATCAATTGTAAATTCTTGACAAATTGTGCAGAATTTTTCTTCTTTCCAGTAATTTAAGGGATACAATCGCAGGTGAAAAACTGGTGTATCAAAATACAGTTGACACTTAAGACAACACCAACCTTCAACATGAATCCTGCCAAGCTGGTTGGCAATTTTTTGCGGTAAGGGCAATTTAGCTAACACTACCTCCTGTTCCACCTTCTTCATTTTTCGTCCACAAATATCACACCTAAACGTTTTGTTTCGACTAGTAACATCTGCTCTAGTTATACCTAATGGTTCAATTAACATTTCCATTAACACTAAAAACTAATACCTATTTTGACAAATGGAGAAGAATGCGATCGCTTTCCAATCCTCTAAGAAAATGCCCTACTTAAACGGTTGCCCCCATCTTTCCCAATTCTCCTTATTAGTTTGAGTTGTCCTCTAAGTAGTTGCGATTACCTGAATATATTTCATATTTCCATTCAGCACACTCTAGATCAAGGGAAAATGTCATATCTTGCATCTGTTGATTGAGTTGCTTTACTTGTTTTGACTTTGCATCATATCTTTGCAAACAAGCCTCAGCCTCTTCAAATAGTGCCTTGAGTTCTGGATCTATAGGGTCTTTTAAATACTGTTCAAATTCTTCATCAGGATTAATGTTCATAGTTGCACCTTATAGACAAAGAAACTTAAGAGCCACAACGGGAGCAACTTCCTTGCGCGATAATGGCTAGCAGTCAGGGGCATAAACTGATTGATAATTATGTGTGGTTCTGTAATTGCTTGCTTGCTTCAATGAGTGTTGATAAGTTTTCAAGTTGCAGCGTATTAAACTTGATAATTCCAATAATTCCAAGAAATTGAGTATCATTCATAAACGATTGGTCTGCTTGGGCAGTTGCCTTTTGCCCCCACAATAGACCCAACCAGAGCATTCGCCACAAACCCAAGCGGTGAATTTCTTGCCCAGGAATGAGAAAATCACCGTCATTGGTTCGTAAAACTGTCTGTCTTTGACTGTAGGGTTGAATTGTTCCTGAAAGCATTAAAGTTTTTCTGACACCAATATTTGCTACCATTCTAGACTAACCCACAAAGCGTAATCGCCTGCGGCGAGAGTAGCCCATCTTTAGCTACTCTTTATTTAAGTATTTTTAAGTTATTCAGATGTTCTCTACAAGACACTATTGCTGCCTGGGGAGGTTCCACTTCAGCCAGGCGTTGCACCATACTGTGCTTCTTAGTGGGCAATCGAAGGATTAACTCGTTCTTTGGCACAAGACCGAATGGTATAGCCTCAGAGGGTGACAACCTACCTATAGTAGGAACTAATTTGAAATGTTAATAACTTTTGGCTCAATTACTGTACCGTCCAGAAGCAAAACGATCTCACTGCGATCTAAATAACAAATATGCTTATCAATTACTGGGACAAACACAATATGCCAATACCATAGAAATGGCTTTGGATGAGGTTGCAGAGATTTAATCGAGGCAGCTATACATACATAAGAGTTGAATTGAGGTCGCTTTCGATAAGCTTCAGCCCGACCAATTTGAATAGCCTCGCTCATTGATAAAGGCACTGCTGACAATTCAGGATTCCAGGTGGAAACTTTTTTTAAAAGTGAGAGGGACACCTCGAAGTAAAGCTTCTCTTCTTCTGTACTACAAATTAGCAGAGTAATTATTGTATCTTCAAGCATCAAAGCAAATTGTGGATTATCTTAGTTAAGGAAAGAATTAATTAATAACAAATAGGCTTAGTTGTCAATAATTTGCTAATTAATGAGCGTTTATCTAAACCTACTTTTCAATAGCATTTGAGATGCATTTACACTGAGAAATTAACGTTTATGTTTTGGTGTATAGATGCATGAACGCTCTGTAATCATGGGGTCTACCCACAGAAATCATCCACCCGAATATCCCGCCAGACATCAGACACTTGCCAGCCGGAATTTCCCACCAATTGTACTGGAGGGTTGTCAAGGAGCGGAATATAGTCAGGAACTTTAGGCTCTGAAATTGCTACTGGTTTCTCCTCAACCTTAACCACAGGGGCAGTAGAATTGTCAGTATTAGCTAGAAGTTGTTGGTCTTCAGCCTCCTCGATTAATTTCATCTGTCTCAGGGTAAGCTTGTCGGATTTTTTGATGATCTTCTTCGTATCTGTATCATTAGAAGTTTTCATTGGCTGTTCCCTCGAAGGCATTGGCTTAAAATTTGGATGGGTAAATTTGTGAGAAGTTAGGTATTAATAATTGCACGGAATTAACAAGATACACCAAATTCATGGAAAATACGAGTCCCAAATTGTAAGAATTTATTAATTGTGTACAAATCTGTTTTCGGGTAGATGCCTAAAAGCGATCGCAGTAGGATCATTGTCTAGAATTCAAAATTCTTTTGGGTTTTTGACATACGTTGACCTGTACCAATGCCATCGCTACGATTCAAAATACGCCTTTAGAAGAAACCATGACGGCACTCGCTGAGGTAGTGCGTCAGGGAAAAGCTCGTTACATCGGCTTTAGCGAATGGAAAAAGTTTTTGCCAAAAAGCTAGGGCTTTTGCTCTATAAGGAGAACCAAGTTCTTAATTTTGGATAAAGTCGAGCTTAGTAGCTATTCATAAAATCATTTATGGAAATGCGCTCGCCATACAGCCAATATTCATACTAGCTAAAATAAATATTAGAGTAGGCAATAAAAATTAATAAACATCAAAATGTTTGAGAAAGAAGTCAATGTCAGAGATAGTTTTCACTCAAAACAGCCTGGGGGCGGCAGCGATCCGAATAGTTTTGATTGTAAAGAAACATGGTATCCCATCCATTACCTAGAGGACTTAGACAAATCAAAACCAACGCCTTTTATAGTGCTGGGAAGAAATATTGTAATTTGGTGGGAAGACTTGCCCAATCTTGGAGAAGCTTTGAAGACCAGTGTCCTCATCGTTTAGCACCGTTGTCTGAAGGTAGGATTAGTGACGATGGACTTTTGGAATGTCCCTATCACGGTTGGGCTTTTTCTGGAGATGGAAATTGTCAAAGGATTCCTCAACAAGTCAAAGGTGGAACGGCAGAGACATCAAAACGAGCTTGTGTGGCATCATTACCAATTATTGAAAAGCAAGGACTACTGTTTGTATACGTTGGTGAATATGAAAATGCTGCCAAAACCGAAGTCCCAATAATTGAACCATTAGAAGAATCTCCTGAAGGATGGGTTGTAATTAATACATTTAGGGATGTACCTTATGATGCATTAACACTATTAGAAAATATACTAGACCCTAGCCACATATCGTTTACACATCATAAAACGGTAGGAAATAGGGCAAATGCAGCACCTTTGGAACTTGAAGTGATTGAATCTGGGAAACATGGATTTAAAGGGATTTGGAAACAAGGTTTGAAACCAGGGCAATCAGGAGATTTGTCTACAACCTTCGTCGCTCCAAGTTTAATGTGGCATGACATCAACTCCCAGCGTGGTAGAATTCTAACCGTTGTTTATGCTACACCCATACGTAAAGGAGAGTGTCGTGTATTTGCACGTTTTCCTTTTAAGTTTCCTGATAAACTTCCAGGTTGGTTTATTAAGCTCAGACCGCGTTGGTATTACCACATTGGACAAAATGGTGTTTTAGAAGACGATCAAATTTTTCTCCACTATCAAGAAAGGTATCTTGAAGCTAAAGGAGGTAGCCCTAACTTTACTAAAGCTTTTTACCTTCCAACCAAAGCAGATAGTTTTGTATTTGAATTGCGTCAGTGGGTAAACCAATATAATGCTGAACCATTTGGCAAAGAGACTTTTTCTCCCCCATTGGCAAAGTCCGTGCTTCTGGAGAGGTATCATTCTCATACGGAAAAATGTGCCAGTTGTAGCTCGGCGCTTTCTATTATTGAGCGATTGAGATTTGGGAGTGGAGTTGCAACAGTACTTACTTTGGCTTGGACTCCAATGCTTTTTTTATTTTTTCAGACAACATCAGTTGTAGTAGTTGTGATTGAAACTCTAGCTCCCTTAATTTTTGCACTAGCATGGCTCGGACTAAGTAAGTTAGTTATTCAGTTTTATGATGGACGAACCTTACCTCCACGAAACCGACCCGAAAAAAACTGAAATCTAATAATACCAGAAATATATGAGTAAGCTCATCTTAATTACAGGCATAAGTAAAGGTCTAGGTTATGCGATGACCGAAGGTTTTATTCAACAGGGACATACTGTTATTGGTTGCGCCCGTTCATCAGATGCAATCGATAAAATACGCCAAAAGTTTAGTGCGCCCAATGATTTTACATCTGTAGATGTGGCAAATGAACAACTTGTAAAAAAATGGGCAATAGAGGTACTTCAAAAGTATTCACCGCCAGATATAGTAATTAATAATGCGGCAATTACCAATTACCCAGCACCTTTGTGGGAAATACCATCTGAAGAATTTTCGGATCTTATAGATATCAATATCAAAGGAGTAGCGAATATAATTCGCCATTTCGTACCAGCAATGGTGAAAAAGAAACGGGGTATTATTGTTAACTTTAGTTCAGGTTGGGGACGTTCGACTTCAGCCCAAGTTGCACCATACTGCGCTTCCAAGTGGGCAATCGAAGGATTAACTCGTTCTTTGGCACAAGAATTGCCAACTGGTATGGCAGCTATACCCCTCAATCCAGGTATTATTCATACTGATATGCTTTCTATTAGCTTTGGAGAAGAAGCTGCTAATTATACACCTGTGTCTGATTGGGTATTAAAAGCTGTTCCGTTTATTCTCAATTTAAAACCCAAAGATAATGGGATTCCTTTAACCATTTCATAAAATTGGTCATGCGTGAATTGCTTTGACTGTATATTAACCAATGCAACAGCGATGTCTACGACGGGCTGCGCCTACGCAATTGGCTCAATGTGGTTCAGTTAAGAAAGTTTTTCTGTGAAGGCAAGGGAACAGTTACGAAAAAGCAGGCTGATTTCAACTGTATTGGTTTATCGCCCCGAGGCACAGGAAATTAGTACAATTTTTGAATACTGGAGTTTTCATTTTTGAAAAAGCATTTGAGCCAAAGTCTACCTATAGCACCAAGCCGGAAACTGAAGATTACGATCCTAACAGTAGGTTCAAGGGGAGACTTGCAACCATACTGCGCTTTGGCTATTGGCTTGAAGCGTGCGGGGCATCAGGTAACAGTCGCAACACACGAAAACTTTGCATCTTTTGTGAAGCAGTTTGATTTAAAGTTTGCACCGATCGCTGGCAATATGGAAGAGTTTTTGCAATCCAAGCAAGGGCAGCGATTGATTGCGGGAGAAAAGTTGAAAAAAGAAGAAGGAGATAAGCTTTTACTTCAACAGTTGCAGTCTGCTTGGGTAGCGTGTCAGGAAAGTGAGGTAATTATCTACACGCCGCTAGCTATTTTTGGATATCACATCGCAGAGAAATTAGGCGTACCTTGCTTTTTTGCATCAGTTCTGCCGTTGACTCCCACAGGGATGTTTGGGTTTTTGAAATTTGCTCAAACAACTAAAAACCCGCTAAAGAAAGCGATAAATTATGGCAGCTACTTACTAGTAGAGTTTTTGCACTGGCAAAGATATCGTCCACTGCTCAATCACTTCAGAACAGAAACATTGAAATTGCCGCCCTTACCATATTTGGGCAGACGCTTCAGACGGAAGACTCCGGCGAATGTATCACGAATCCCTGTATTGTATGGATTTAGTTCGCACGTAATCCCAAAACCTCGTGACTGGCCGCATTGGGCGTATGTGACTGGTTTCTGGTTTATTGACCAAGCCTCCGAATACGAGCCACCCCTGGAACTAGAGGATTTTCTTGGGCGAAAGCAATTACCTTTGTGTTTTGGCTTTGGGAGCATGACGATGCCCAATCCAGAATATCTCACACATTACATCGTAGAAGCCTTAAAGAAAACACATCAAGGCGGGATTATATTGTCAGGCTGGGGCGACGTTGGAAGAACGGTGAATATAAAAGATTCGCTACGAGTGTTTGTGATCAAGGAAGTTCCGCATGATTGGTTATTTCCTCAAGTGCCAGCAGTAGTACATCACGGAGGAGCTAGTACAACGGCAGCAGTGTTACGTGCAGGGACACCATCAATTACTGTACCTTTTTTTGCAGATCAGCCAGTTTGGGGTGAAAAGCTAACTCGGTTGGGAGTCAGCCCTGCGCCGATACCGTACAAGCAACTGTCAGATAAAACTTTAGCAGCAGCGATTGAAATCGTACTGGGCGATGAGGTGATGCGGAAGAAAGCACAAGAGTTGGGTGAGAAAATCAGGGGTGAGGATGGTGTGGCGAATGCAGTTGAAGCATTTCATCGGCATTTGGGTTTGATTGGGTGAGAAATTGCAGACAATTGAAGAAGAAGTCAGAAGACAGAATTCAGAATTCAGAATCACAATCGCTTGGAGATTCAAACCCTAAGCAATTGTAGACACCGTATAGACAGTGGGAATTTGAACCCTTTTACTCATTGATTTTTCGTTCAGGAATCATTCTGAATTCTAACTCCTGACTCCTGAGTTCTTTTATTTAAATACATCATCACACCTACAACAGCAATAAATGCCCCAAGTGAAAGTTTACACGGTACTCTGTGTCAACAGCAGTATCCTAATGGTTTTTTACACGCCAGGGCATTGCTGGGAATTCCGTATCATCAGCCGCACGGGTGGGATATTCGGGGAACAAAAGATTTATTACACGGCGGAGGCAGCACTGAGAACTGGGTTAGAGTGGTTGCGGGATGAACGGTGATGAGTGCGTATATGCGATCGCCTTCCCTGTCCCTTGCCACAACCACCCCTCGACAGCCTACGAATGCCAGCCTAGAATAATTGCGAATATTATTTTACACTATTAGTTAACGGTTTCTGATTGTGTGGTGTGCCAATCTGAAGCCTTAGAACGGATTATTTGAAGCTCATCAAAAGAGATTCGCTCTAAGTTACGCAAGATTTGAGTCATGCGTGGCTGGTTTTTAAGCAAGTCATAATGACGAGCCAGAAAGTCCCAATAAAAAAAGTTGAAAGGACAAGCATTTTCAGTGGTGCGTTCACGAGGATTATAAGCACAATTTTTACAATAGTCGCTCATGTTGTTGATGTAGTTAGCAGAAGCAGCATAAGGCTTAGATGCAATCATTCCACCGTCAGCAAACTGCCCCATACCAATGACATTGGTTTGCATTACCCAATCGTAGCCATCAATAAAAGCAGCATGAAACCAGTCTTCAAGTTCTTGGGGGGAGATACCTGCTATCATTGCAAAGTTGTTCAACACCATCAACCGTTGAATATGGTGGGCATAACCTATTTGTTTAACCTGAGTTAGAATTTGGTGCAGACAATTCATCTGTGTATCGCCAGTCCAATAAAAAGCAGGCAGTGGATGAGTGTGGTTAAACCAGTTACTTTCTGAATAGTCATCATCTAGGTAAACATAAACACCGTGCATATACTCTCGCCAGCCAAGCACCTGACGGATAAAGCCTTCAATGCTGTTTAGCTCCCAGTCGCTGCTGTTGTCTAAATATGCAAGCTGTGCCGCCTGAACAACTTCCAAGGGATGAAGCAATCCAATATTGAGATAGGGAGAAAGCATCGCGTGCCACATTGTCTGTTCGCCAGTCACCATCGCGTCCTGGTATGGCCCGAATTAAGACAAACGTGTTTCGATAAAAAACTTCATTACTTGTAGTGCTTGCTGTCGCGTTACACCCCAGCAGAAGGGTTCTAATTGCCAGTAACTTTGATTGTCCTGGAATGCCTCAGATTGCTTAATGAAGTCAATTACATCTTGTGTAATTGAGTCTGGTTCAAACCATAAAGCTTCGGGTAAGGTCAGTTTGCCTTTTGGTGGTTTGCGATTTTGTTTGTCAAAGTTCCATCGACCACCAACAGGTTGGTTGCCGGACATTAGAATGTTGAACCGCTTTCGTCCCTGGCGGTAAAAGTCCTCCATGATTAGGCGTTTGCGTCCACTTGCCCAGTCAATGAACTCCTGATCACTCCAGATAAAACGGTTATTTGGTGTAAAAGTGACTTGAATTGTCAAGTTTAACTTTTGAATTAATCTAGCAAAAGGGCGATCTGTGGGAGTCATCACCCGCAGTTCGGTAATTTGGTATTGTTCAATCCATTGAAGTAAAGGTGTATTGAAATCTTGGCTTTGAGCGTATGTTACTGGGAAGCCAAGCGATCGCAATTCGGCAGCAAAGTGACGCATGGCTGACCAGACCAATACCAGTTTTTGCAAATGGTAAGGAAGTTGCCCTGCATGGGCAAGAGATTCGATAAAAATCACAGGAGTCTGTTGGTGTTGTTGTAGGCAACTCTCTAGCGCTGACTGCCCAGCCCAAAGTTGATCTCCGAGAACCCAAACGCCAATAGTCATGCCCTTGCTTCCTCTCAATCCGTGCGTTGGCAACGTGATGACAAAATGCTACTCAATCAAGTGTAACTTTATTGCTACAAAAACTTTCTCAATGAAAAAGCAGATGAAAGCCCAAAACTCGCTCTAGTGCTAATGTACTATTGGAGTGAGAAATTTCTCAAATATATCGAATCACAAATTAAAGAGAGAATAGTCGTTCTCGCCGCTTGGTAGAAATGGTAATACTTCAACAACAATGCAGACGAGGAAAATAGTTCACGTAGACATGGATGCCTTCTACGCATCGGTGGAACAGAGGGACAACCCTAGCTACCGAGGCAAACCGTTAGTCGTCGGTGGCAGTCCCAATCAGCGAGGTGTGGTTGCAGCCGCCAGTTATGAAGCTCGTAAGTTTGGGATTCACTCAGCAATGCCGTCAGTAACAGCGATCGCTAAATGCCCCGGACTGATATTTGTCAGACCGAGATTCGACGTTTACCGAGAGATTTCTACTGCAATCCACGCTATCTTTAAACGCTACAGTGATTTAGTGGAAGGGGTTGCACTAGATGAAGCATATCTAGATGTTACTGAGAACCGACAAAATATCCCCTACGCTTCTACTATCGCAAGACACATCAAAACTGCGATTTTCCAGGAAACTCAGTTGACAGCAACCGCAGGCGTGTCAATTAAGAAGTTCCTAGCGAAAATGGCATCAGGACAGAACAAGCCCAACGGACTGACGGTTATTTTACCAGAGCAAGCGATCGCATTTGTAGAGCAGCTAGCGATTGAGAAGTTCCACGGCATTGGAGAAGTTACGGCGGCGAAGATGCACTCACTCGGCATTCACACTGGCGCAGATTTGAAAGAGCGATCGCTCCTGGAGATAACACACCACTTTGGTAAAGCAGGTAATTATTACTACAAGATTGCCAGAGCAGAAGATGACCGCCCAGTTGAAGCAAATCGAGTTTGCAAGTCCATTGGTGCAGAAACCTCGTTTGCACAAGACTTAAGCGATATCAGCCAAATGTTGCAAGAACTCGAACGGATTGCCCAAATTGTCGAGCAACGGTTGGAGCAGCACGAAACGCGAGGCCGCACGTTAACCCTGAAAGTCAAGTTTTCTGACTATCAGCAGTTAACCCGCAGTAAAACAATGCTTGCTCCCATTAGTGAACTGCCTATGATTTTTGAGATAGCTAAAGGACTGTTTGAGTCGATTGATCTGGAAAACCGCAGTATTAGGTTGCTGGGTATTTCCTTGTCCAATTTAGATAACGCCAAACAGTTACAAGCGATTCAATTGCCCTTATTTCAGAATGGGAACATCATATTTTAGCGCAGGCGTAAGCCCCACTTCTAAAAAGCTCAGTTGCCGTCGTAAGCATTTTACAAGCTCATTAGTGACTGCAATTGTGTGTCTGAATTATCTCCTAATTCTTGTTGTAATTGGGATAGTTGATTTTCTAACGCTTTAGCAGTCTGAATGAGATTCGACTGTTGAGCTATTTTTAGCTGAGTTTCTTTAATAGATATTTTTCTCACCAGTTCATTGACTGCATCGACTGAATCATCATTTTCAGTAATCATAGCTGAATTACGATTCCTCTAAATTCTGTTTTGAGATTTAATACTCTGCTTCAATTTGATAAAGGGCAGGATTAGCTTCAATAGGTAATTGTTGTTCAAAAATCTCATTTTGGGAAATGCGTTTAGAGAATGCCGATTGCCACGTTTCTTTACTAGACCATTTTGCAATATTAATAAATTGAAATCTCTCTGTTGGATCAAGACTGCGATGTAACTTTGTTTCGATAAACCCTGGTTCACTTTTCATCAACTGAGCAGTCTGATTCCATTTCTGAAGAAACTCATCTTCCAAACCTTGAGGAACAGAGAAGACATTGATCAGTACCACAGGTGAATCCATAAAGGCAGTTCTTTTAACTTTGTCATGCTAGACGATAGCATTTCCAAACAGAAGCTGGGATGTACCTGTAGTAGGATTATACAAGTTTTAGATGCTGCTTACCGACAAAAATCATCAACTCTCAACTCGCGCCACACGTCAGACGGTTGCCACCCAGAGTTGCCAACAGAACGTAGGGGGCGATAGTGTTCAGAAATGTATTCGGATTCGGAAACGTAGTCTTCAATGTACACAGGTGGATTTGGTTCAATTACTGGTTCAGGAATATTTAGGCTCTCAGGAATCTCAATGGGTTCAATCGGTGGTGGGGTTACTTCTGTTTTCTTGCGAACTGGGTTAAGGTTTTTTTTGATGAGTCGTTTCATATCTATAGGAATCATTCGGCTTTCCACCAAGAACGGATATCCCAGAATACAAGAACTTATCAACGAATCAGAGACATTTTGCCATAAAGTTTTATGGGCGTGGATTGCTTTTTAGGGAAGGGAGCGGAGCGCGATGCCCAATAGCCTGCTAACGAAGGTAGTCTTATTATTAAATGTGAGCGCAAGACTAAAAATAAAGGTAATGCGGTTTATTGACTATGGATACTCGCATCCCAGAATGTATTCGTCCACTATTAAATGATTATTTGTTGTTATTACAAATCGAACTTCCGGGTCTGATAGAAGGCTTTTATATTCATGGTTCTATTGCACTTAATGCCTTTAACCCATACTTGAGTGACATTGATTTTATTACTATTCTCATACAACGAGCTACAACATCCGAGGTAAAAAAACTAAAAGCAGTTCATAAAAAACTAGAACTGAGCTATCCACAGTGGAAACTGGAAGGAAGTTATTTGCTTCTTGAAGATGTCGGGCGTGAGCAACAAGAAATTACTCCTTATCCTATTTAGTTGGGCTTTTGAACGAGGCATGACTGAATAATTCAGGATTAGCGCGATATTATAAGCACTAAAAGGGAATAGAAAAAGCTATTATCTATTCCCTATGTTGAAGAAATTTAATTATTCTGCACCAATGGCACGAGCAAGAATGTGAAATAGATCGGTTTGGTCAAGTACACCAACAACGTTCGCTCCCTGTGGTCCTTGTGCAGCAATGCGTACCTGAGTACCAGTGTGTTCCTGAGATTGCTCAGGAAGATTTGTTGCATAATTTACTGTCATTTCTGCTTGATCAGCAGTGATGAGGGTACTAAACTTACCTGGGCTATGGTTGGTAGCGGTTGGGGCAGGAATGATTTGACTAGTATGACCGTGATCGGCAGTAACAACTATCAGCGTGTCTGGATGCTCCTTAGCATACTCAATCGCTACCTTAACTGCTCGATCCAGTGCAACTGTCTCTCCGATTTGTTCGCAAGGATTACCAGCATGATCTCGCTTGTCGATAGAAGCTCCTTCAACTTGCAAGAAGAAACCACCTCTGCCTGGTTGTTCTTCGAGTAAACTAATTGCTTTGCTGGTCATGTCAGCCAAACTAGGTTGGTTTGCTGGTCGCTGATTCTCTAGACAGCGCTGCGGTCCACTACCAGGATAAATTATGGCTGGTTGTCCAGCCCATTCGAGACTCATATTGCCAGGACTAAAAAGACCAAGTAACTTGCTTCCTGGTTGTGCTGTTTGCAGTTGAGCAGCGTTAGTTACAACTTGATAACCTTGTGCCTTTGCTGCATCAATAACAGTGTTGCCTGCAAACTTACCGCCATCAATTGTTTGATCAAAGCGTTGTTTGCCGCCACCCAGTAGTACATCAACATTATGGTCGATAGATTGTTCAGCAATTGAACCAGGACCACCTGCGGACTTTTTGTCTTGCGGACAGGGAGCCATATCTTGTGGTCCTTGGCAGCTGCGCTCGCTGACATGGGATACAAGTACTGCTGGTGTAGCATCAGTTAACTCGGCAGTACTAACATCACCAGTTTTATAGCCTCTTTCCTTAGCTAGTTCCAGTATCGTCTTTAAATCTTTATCCGTACCAGCAGTAGTAGAAATTCGACCATTTGACGTTTTATTTCCTGTAGCCCAGCCTGTTCCTGAAGCGGCTGAGTCAGTTACATAGTCAGGTAGTTTGGGATTCTTTTCTTGCAGAGAGTAAGTTGTGTATTCGCCTGTAAATGGCAGAGTATCGATTGTAAGACGACCAGCTGCGCCAACTGAGTAGTTACGGGCAATAGTAATTTCTGAATCACCCATTCCATCGCCAATAAACAAAATAACATTCTTAACACGGCGTTTAAAAGAAGGCTGGTTGGGGAAGTTGGGGTATCGATATTGGGGGGATCTAGGAGAATCTGCATTGCCAGTGCTGGCTGTACCAAGAGCAGCAATGATGACACTAGCTACGGTAATAAATAAGAATTTGCGTTGTTTGAGCAAGAACATCCTATCTTCCTTGTGCGTAAGTGTGAGATCAGGTCAGAAAATTTGAATCTAAAACTAGTCGTTGTATTCAACTCCTTTTAAGACTGTGTTTTATTCAGTCCGAAATACAAAGCCTGTTTTAACTGAGCTATGTAAATAAAAGGATTTTATTAGTAATAACTTCTATCTAGACCAAATTAAATGTAGTTTAATAACTTGATATTTTATGTTTATTAGGTTTACTAAACTTTGTGAAATTATGAATACAGCTAATTAATTTAGCCTAAAGATGAAAAAGATTAAGTAGTTAACAACCTCAAACTGTATACAGTTATTATTAAGAATAAATTATGAATAAGTTAATATTAATTAAATTAAGAACAAGGTTAATTTCAATCTGCTGACAGTGTAATATCTACACGTTAAGAAGCTGTTGTTTCCGCACCCGAAGGTCAATCATCTGCTGCCGGGAGGTGAAGAATCAGCAGAAACTGATGCTCGTACTCTCTTTTCAGCTTCAGCATTCTGGGCAGAGGCTTTCCACGACTTCAGCAGTTCAGGAGTTGGCGCGAATAGTGGAAGCTGTTTGCCTTTCCAGTTTTTGGGAGGATACAGGGAGATTGAGATCCCCTCACCTTTGATCTCGCCACGGTAATATGAGGTATAAATCATGACTGCACCCGCTCTAGGTCATGGTCAGTTACCCGGGCAATGGAATCTTTAGAGGTAAAAACTTCGTCACCTTTTTCCGATATAGTAGGTGACATCCATTCGATGCTGTTGACGGTGGAATAAGCCATCGGCGTAGGCAATGATAAAGACTCTTTCTCTTTCATGTGGCAAGCCAAGGCAGTACGCGGGTATAGTTTCCCATTCACATACGTACCGGATTTGGGAAAGGTCTTCGAGGACTGTTGCCATTCCTCTAGAGAGTAGCCCTGTTGGGTTTTCGATGAGAGCGATTGCTGGTCTACACTGGTGGATGATGCGGAACATTTCGTGCCACAGTCCTGATCTGGGGTCGTTGAGTCCTTTTTTATCTCCAGCGTTACTGGTGCCACTACAAGGGAATCCCCCGCACAAAATGTCGAATTGTCCTCGGTGGCAGTGGTAGTTGGTAATATCTGCGTGGATTGAAATTCCTGGTTGTTCATGGCGCAATTTTGATTGAGAATAAGGGGAGATTTCGACAAATTGCTGGACTCGGAATTTGTGGGATAGACCTGCGGCTGATATTCCGTGGTGGCAGAGTCCGCCGATACCGGAGAAAAGAGAAAGGACTGATTTCATCAGGCGATCGCACTCCTGACCAGTTCATCTGGCACTTCAAAAATTCCCAACCGCCCAATGTAAGGAATCGGCGTAATCTCTCGCGGATTCTCCAACTTCCAGTGGTATTGCCCAGGCATCCCCCAGCCAGACGCAATTTGTGAGAACCGACAGTCAACTATTGTGACTATACCGATGACTTGACCGCGACGTAGAGAGATTAATTCTGGAATTTCTACCCCCATCCCTTGGCAAAATTCTTTCGCTAACAGATACTCTGTTTTGGTACAAGTCTTGGCTGCGTGAATCAAAATGTCGCCGCGATAATGAATGGGCCAGCCACGGTTTTCAACATTTTTGAGAGCATAAATAATTGCCCATGCCCAGGGTTGGCGAACAGATAGCGCTTTCATGGGTTTTAAAACTCCAATGACTGAAGATAAGCGTCTGATGCGGCAATTACCAGAGATATAGATGCAACTGTACAACTGCCTAATAACTTCTTATTTATAGGTTTTGAAGGATCATTATTGATAAAACCTAAGAAGATAAAAGCTGTTCATTTTGGTGTAAAGTGGGAAGTATTATGCGCTATTTCCACATTTATTTTGTTGTTATTTTTAGCAGTTACAGATTTACTCAAGTCTTTAATTATCTGTAGAGTGTGGAATGATAAAGACAGAGAAATAGTAAACTGGGAAGCGGAGGTTTTGATATGATTTCCTCCGCTTTTATCCTTATGATCCTAATTGGTCTAACCAAGCTACCAAATCTTCAACTGATGAAAAATCTAGGAATGCTTCTCCTAATGCCTCTAATTGCTCCGTAGATAATTCTCGAACTCGTTCAATTATTGAGATATCAATTTCTCCAAAACGGCGATTTAGCTGGCGATAGAAAAATTTGAATTCCCCTTTCTGCAAAATATCCTGATAAATAACAGATTCCTGCATAATATCCTCCCGTAAAAATTGACGAATTAAATCTTTTTCAAACCTTAAACCTGCAAATATCTCTGTACATCCAGCAATATTCTGCCTTTCATCCCTATCTGGAATTTTAGCGATATTTTGAGCTACTTGGGATAATAAAGCGGCAGGTGAATCAGTTCGAGTTAAAGGCGCAAGAGGTAGTAACGCAGGATTATCCAGAAAAAAAGCTGAATCTTGTTCCCATAACCGTATAGCTCGATAACGGTGATTTGTGAACTCATCCGTGTATTCTTCAGTAAATGCAATAGGGTCACTACTTTGTTGCAAGAAGATCACGACTTGGGTTATTGGTGTGTTATATTGCCGTTTCAATCTCACGTAATAGTCTAATACCCGCAAAGGAATTGGCGGATTAGATTTGGGGAGAGTCTGAAACTCAATATGCAAAATCCGACTACTTGTTTGCAAAAATGTGACATAATCTGCGCGGATTGGCTCTATTGAAAGTTCGGTTTTAAGTACTGTAACTTCTGTAGTTTTATCTGGTAGCAACCACTTGGCAAACTCGGCTGGATACAATTCAGCTAAGTACTTGGCAGTATTATCGTAACTCAATTTATTTCACCCTTATTTCAATGGAGATTTAGTTCTTAGCAAGCTCAATGATTTTGTTTACTTTGTCAATGGTCAGGAAATTCATCTTCATCATAATCTTCTCCTCCTTTTGGATTTAGACTAAACCAATAGTACTTTTTTAATTGTTATATTTTCTGCCTGATTCCCTCGCTGGAGTGCTACTTGTATGAACACTTATAATGCTCAGATTACTCCTGTTGTATTTAATATTGAGATTTAGCCAAATTCTTAAACTGTCCAAATCTTTCGTCAAACAATCTTATTAACAGTCGTCTCACTACTAAACCGACTTTTCAAAACTGAAACTTCAAAAATGCCTTTTTGGGTAGTCTGCTTGTCGTAGTAATCTTCCCGGTACAAACCCAACATCACAGCAGCCTCCTGTTCAAATCCTCCTGATTCTCGAAAGTCTGCTTTAGTTGGGCGCTTTTCGGAACGTGAATCAACCTCTCTTTTTAACTTTCTTGACTGGAGCCGATTTAGTCTTAAATCCTTCAGACATAAAGTTTCATTAGAGAAGTTTTCTTTCTTGAGCGCATTGCTTTCATCTCACTTCTTTTGCCCTGATGTCAAGTACATTTTCTATTTGCCCACTGACGTTTATCTTGTTTCTTTTGTCAAGTTCACACTATACTAAATTAGATGAGCTTACCTTGATTGTTAAATTTAAGATGAAATTAAATTAGCATTAATTATGAGATTTAATTTATCTAGTTGAAAAGGAAATATTTTAGATTAAATTCCCTTATTCTAGTTTTTCTTATGCTGTTTTCTCCATTCACTAGGGGGGATACTTGACGAATCTTCCCATACTCCTACCCCGAATTTCTCACCACATCTATCAAAGCCTGTGCTTGTGCAGGGGAGCAGAGGAGATTTCAATGTGCCAAGTTATAATCCCCTCTGCCCCTTCCCTCAAGCTTGTGAGAAATCCGGGTGAAAGCGATCTCCCTTAACCTGATTTAATATTTGGGGAATACCAATAGGTGTCGTGTCACTGACTGGCGTGGTTAACACTATATTATTAATGACTAACATTGACTCACTTTGAAATGCTTCATCTCGATTAAAGCACTGCCAATACTTCTCGCTTTGTACATTGTCTATCGTTATAACAATTTATGCCTAATGCTAGATGTTAACTATGAAAATTTATTAACTGTAGTAAAAACTATGAAAATTTCCGAAATATCGACAGAAACTCTGGAAAAAATTTGTTTTTTTCGCGCCGACTTACTTAATTAAGAAGAAAATGTTTAAACCTGCACCAACCGTTATAATTTAAAAAAAGTGCATTTTGTCAATCAGCAAAAATACTCAAAAAGCTGTTAATAAAAATGATAATCGTAGCAGGGGGGTGGGGTTAGCAAAGGGTAGCTCATTCAGTACTTGCAAGAACTTTAGCGATCAAGGAACTTGCCGTTCAAACCGCCACTTGTGGCGGCGCTCAACACAGCTTGACTAACATAAACTGTTAGAGAGAATTGAATTTAATGAAGAAGGATTGAACTGAATGAATAATAGCCCCATGAACAACAACCCTGCCACCCCTCCTGCACAATGCCCCTTCCGGGGAACCCGCATTGGCGGAGCGCTCGGCTCCAAGCCGCAAGTCGATGATTGGTGGCCGAACCGACTTCAGGTCGAACTGCTTCACCAAAATTTGCCCCAAGCTAACCCACTGCGAGATTTCGATTACAAAGGAGCCTTCGCGAAGCTTGACTTTGAACAGTTGAAGAGCGATATCAAAGCACTGCTGACCGATTCAAAGGACTGGTGGCCCGCCGACTATGGGAATTATGGACCTCAAATGATTCGCATGGCGTGGCACTCAGCAGGCACCTACCGGATCGCGGATGGTCGGGGTGGAGCGAGTCAGGGTATGCAACGCTTTGCACCCATCAATTCGTGGTGGGATAATGGAAACACAGATAAATCACGACGGCTGCTCTGGCCCATCAAGCAGAAATATGGTGCGGCACTAAGCTGGGCTGATCTGATGGTTTTGACGGGTAACTGTGCGCTCGAAATCATGGGGTTTAAGACCTTCGGTTTTGGTGGCGGTCGCATAGATTCCTGGGAGGCGGATCGCTCGACATACTGGGGACCCGAATTCTGGAACGGCGATTCGGTTGACGATGTTAAGGAACACCCTGGTCATCCTGATGAGATGGTCACTCGCACGATTCGGTGGGTTGGGAAAGCGAACGAGCAATACTACGACCTTGAGAACCCGCTAGCGGCTTCGCACCAAGCGCTAATTTACGTCAATCCAGAGGGTCCAAACGCTGACGGCGACCCCTATGGCTCGGCGCGAGACATTCGCGAGACGTTTGCGCGGATGGGCATGAATGACGAAGAAACTGTCGCGCTGATTGCAGGGGGTCATGCCTTTGGCAAAAGTCATGGCATGGTTTCGCCTGACAAGATTGGTCCAGCCCCGGAAGCCGCGCCGATTCAGGCGATGGGTTTGGGGTGGCAGAACCCTGAAGGCACTGGGTTTGCCGAATATACAATGACGAACGGGATCGAAGGATCGTGGACTCCAAATCCAACCCAGTGGGACAACAGTTACTTAACAAATCTTTTTAAATACGATTGGGAACAGACAAAGAGTCCAGCAGGTGCCATTCAGTGGAAGCCGAGCAATCCTGATGCGCCAAAGACACCGGATGCCCATCAACCGCGCGTTGAGCACCCGTTAATGATGATGACTTCGGACATTGCCTTGAAGGTCGATCCGGTCTATCACGAAATCTGTCAGCACTTCTTGGGTGACTTCGATTACTTCAGCGATGCGTTCGCGCGCGCTTGGTATAAGCTGATCCATCGAGACATGGGTCCGAAAACGCGCTATCTTGGCCCGGAAATCCCAGAGGAAGATATGATCTGGCAAGATCCAATTCCGGCACTGGATCATGATGTCGTTGATGCCGCCGATATCAATTTTCTCAAGGATCAGATTTTAGCGAGTGGACTCTCTGTTTCGGCGCTCGTGTCAGCCGCTTGGGCGCGGCATCGAGTCACCGCCATTCCGACAAGCGCGGCGGCGCAAATGGGGCGCGCGTTCGCCTCAATCCCCAGAAAGACTGGGAAATGAACCGCCCGCAGGAACTCGGCGAGGTGCTATCGACCCTTTATCGCATTCAGGCGGACTTTAACGGCGCTCAGTCGGGCAACAAAAAAATCTCGATGGCGGATCTTATCGTCCTCGGTGGTTGTGCTGCGATCGAGAAGGCTGCACAAGACGCTGGGTTTTCTGTTGCCGTGCCGTTTACTCCGGGTCGGATGGATACGACTCAGGAGCTCGACAGATGTTGAAATGTTTAATTGGCTGAAGCCAGTTTCGGATGGTTTCAGAAACTATCACAATGAGGCTGTTGGCTACAAGGTGAAGCCGGAGCGTATCTTCCTAGATCGAGCGCGCTCTCCTCACGCTGACCGCGCCTGAATGGACGGTTCTTGTCGGCGGACTTCGCGCGCTCGATCAGAATTGGGATCATTCAAAGCATGGTAGCTTCACTGACCGTCCGGGGGTCTTGACCAATGACTTTTTCCGTGTCCTGACCAGTATGGACTACGAGTGGAAGCCTGTTGACAATCGCGAGATGCTTTTTGACATCTGCGATCGCGAAACCGATGTGCAGCGAAGTTCACCGCAACCCGATGCGATCTCATCTTCGGCTCGAACGCCCAACTGCGTCAGATTGCTGAAGTCTATGGCGCTGATGACGGTCACGAGAGGATGGTCAAGGACTTCGTTGCAGCCTGGGACAAGGTGATGATGCTTGATCGCTTCGACGTTGGCGCTGAACAGACCCGCTAAACCTGCATTTATCACAAGCTTCAGGTGTTTGATAGGGCAGAGGGGCAGAGGGGATTGAACAAGGCATATTGAACTCTCCTCTGCTCCCCTGCTCCCTTGCACCTCTGCATTTCAAGCTTGTGAGAAATGCGGGTAACTGAGCATAATATTTAACTCGCTTCCACCAAGAATCACTGAGTTCTGCATCGGTGTCCATACCCCCCCAATTATTATCTCCACTTTCATTAAAGGTGGGTGTGGACGGAGCATTAATTCGGGTTGGAGTTGTTAACTTGCGTCGCCTTCTAACCTCGGCGGGACTGCATCCACCGCCATAAAAAGGTTGGTAGTGGTAAATATCTAGCTCGCCAGCCGCAAGCAGAGGCGAAAAATGCTTTTAAAAACCTCTTAGTAAAAAACTTTAGAACTTAAGTTTTTACTTGGGTTGCCACAATGGAGTGATATCAAGGTTTTCAGCAGCAGATACGGCATTTCTAACCTACGTCGGTACGGTTTACACCCCTTCGATTTTTGTAAAGGCATCGTAACATTTATTTATATAAAGAAATATTTGCTTATATTAAGCAAACCCAAATAAAAGAGTAGGTAATAAAAGTGATGAATCAACCCATTGAATTATCTTTAGAACAAGAATTTAGCCTTAGAACTTTCTCTGATCAAGTGCAGCACATGTCCCATGAACAAGCTCAAGAATTTTTGCTGATGCTCTATAAGCAAATGATGATAAGGGAAACGACTTACCAAGAATTGCTCAAACATCAGTGGGAACTTGATTCCGGTTCAATCTTGGGTTAAAACAAACCTTGCTCCCGCTACTTTAAGCGACTCAGAAGATAACGAACACACAATTGTCTTTTTCATGCAAATCCCTCAAAGCGTGGGCGCTTAGAGGGATATTTGGTATTGGGTATTTGGTATTGGGTTTTTGACTGCTAGGTTAAATTACTTGCTTTTTTGACAACTTCCTTTAACTCTTCAAAGGAGATACTACCGTCTTTATCTCCATGCATAGCTAGCAATTCCTGGGGGCTACTGATACCTGTTTCAGCCGAGATGATTGCACTTAAGCCAGGACTTAAAAAAAGCTCATTAATGGACACTTTGCCGTCTTGATCGCGATCCAAGGTATTAAAAAGAGATTGAAGCTCTTGCGAGGTTGCCATAAGTTTATATCTGAAGAACCGTTTTTCAACTTAATATCTCATTAATCTGTGATTAATCTCTCAAAATTAAATAAAGTTGTATCTAAAGACATAGAAACTGTCAGTCAAACAGGGCAATTAACAGATGATTCACGCCATCTACTCGACCCAATCGGGCGCATCTAGAATCAAAATCTCATCCTTGAGAGAGGCAGTAAACTAGCAGGTAGCTGCGATCATTGGGCTGGAGCGGATTTGGGATAATGATTCCTTAAATATGAACATCAGTTTGGTTCCACCTTAGTCTATGAATTGAAACCATAAAAAACGGAGGACAAAAGACATTATGTCTCTTCATAAAATCGAATATTTTGATGCTAATTATCATCAACAGGATTCTCAGGAGCATCTGAGGGGGTTTGACCTTTACTCCAAAGACGAAAAAATTGGCTCTGCTGACGACCTTTTGGTTGATGATGATGGCCACATTCGTTATCTGGTTATAAACACAGGCATTTGGATTTTTGGCAAAAAAGTTCTGCTGCCAATTGGATGTTCCCAGGTAGACTATGATACGCACCGGGTCTATGCAGTCAACCTGACTAAAGCCCAGGTAGAAGCACTACCTGAGTTTACGAATGGTATGACTGTTGATTTTGATTATGAACATCGAGTTAGACAAGTCTACCGTCCTTCATCTTCATTTAGTGTCTTTGACTCTTCTGGGGTTGGATACGCCGGATATGGAACTGAACCTCCAGCCGCTACTGATACTCCTACCTCTTCTGGGGTTGGATACGCCGGATATGGAACTGAACCTCCAGCCGCTACTGATACTCCTACCTCTTCTGGGGTTGGATATGCCGGATATGGAACTGACCCTCCTGTCCCTCCCTATGTTCCTACCTCTTATGGGGTTGGGTATGAAGGATATGAAAATGCCTTGCTTGCTTCGGATAGGGCACTCTCACCTGATACTGATCACAGCGCTGCTGTTGACCACTGTGGTTCCTACACATATCAGCAAGATCCTGGATTATATTATATGAACGATCAAAATCATCAACGGCTGAAACTGTATGAAAAACGGCTAGTGGCAAACAGAAAACAGCATAAGGAGTCTGTTAATTCTGATATGATTTGAAAATTTTAAAAGTCATTATCCGTTCTTGTAAATATGGATGGTGAAAACCTTTTTAGCGATGGGTAAAATTCTAACGTTGCTGCATAATCATCTGTAAGTGATACTTCTAATTCAATTGTTTGCTGATTTTTATCATCAAAGAGTGACTGGATTTGATAATCTGTCCAGAATTGCTCACCTAGTTCATCTTCTAAATAGAAAAGCTTTGTAGTCCAAGCTTTCGATGACAAAGCTTCTTCGTCATCGAAAGCTTGAGAATCTAAAGTATAGAAAAATATCAGTGATGAACTGATTCATGCCGCATTTATGCAACGCCTTTGGTTGATACCAAAGCAGGTTGTCTAAGGAGCGAACGCACAGCCTCGACAATAGAAGAAGCGTCAATTTTTGCTGCATGAAGTAGTTCTTCTGGAGTACCAGAACCGGGCAGATCCCGCACAGCCAGAAGGTAACACTGGGGTTGGATGCCCTTCTAAGCGACTGCCAAACTTGCGGAGGGACATCAATTCGCGATCATCAATTACTCCCGCTGCTCGAAGCTAGTTAGGTTCTGGGTTCGGCAAGCTTATCCTTTAATTTTCGGCAATATGTACCTTTAAATCACAGGACGTGAACTATATCGTGTCCTTTTTGTCCAAGTTTTGGGTAAAAGCACAATAATCGGTGGCTACGCTACGAGCAGAATCAGTAGCTCTGGTAATTGACAGCAATTGTTCATAATCTTTTGGTGTGTCAATATCGATATCCCCTAGAGGAAACGGAATGGAAAACACTTCATTCAGGTTATTATTAATAACTATTTTGGCTCCTGAAGCATTTTTCAAAGCGGCAAGTTCTGAAAAAAATCTCTGACTAAATAGAGCAGGTACACCTAATGTATCCGCATATTCACAAGCAATGATCTGTTTTTTTGTGGAATAATATGTATCAACAAGTTGATTAATAATTTGCTGAGAAACAAATGGCTGGTCGCAAAGTGTAATAACTACTGCTTCTAATTTTTGTGGAAGATTATTTAACAATTCCATACCGCTCTTGATTGAAGCACTCATTCCACAAGCCCAATCCGAGTTTTTAACTACTTTAACGGGAAGTTGTTTAATTTGGGGATGAATCTGTTCTGCATTGGCTCCAAGTACTACTACCACAGGTTGACAAACTGAAGCGATTGCCATTTCTGTAATGTATTGCAAAAAGCTAAGTCCTTGGTAAAGCAATAGTTGCTTCGGTGTACCCATCCGAGTCGATGCACCAGCAGCAAGAATCATAATGGCTATAGTTGATTTGTCGTTGTTTATTTCCTCAGTCATAAAAACTATGTGGTAAGTAGCAAGGTTGAGTTGCTTTCATTACATTGGTGAATTGGTTGATTGCGATTTCTTAAAAAATTACCACTGCGGTTTTTTAGCACTGCTTGAATTTCCGCAATAATGGAGATCGCTATTCCTTCAGGAGTATCTGCTCCGATATCAATCCCAATCGGGCTATGCAATCTTCTTAATTGTTCAGTATTATAAACTATTCCTTGCGAACGCAAATCTTCAAGCAATCTCTCAGTACGCACCTTTGGCCCTAAAATCCCTATGTAACGTGCAGGAGATGGTAGCAACATTTTCAAAATTTCCCTGTCGTCAAGGTAATTATGCGTCATGACCACAGCATTTGTGTGGGCATTTATAAATACCTGTTTTTGGACAATTTCTCGCCGACTAAGAATGACATCACAAGGCAGAGGAAATCGCGTTCTAGTTGCCTCATTAGCTCGACAATCGACTACAGTAACCTGCAAACCTAATGCTTGAGCAAACTGGGCTACTGGTACAGCGTCATAACCTGCACCAAATATTACTGCATCTGTGGGTGGTTGAATAACTTCGGTGAAAACTTCTACATTGCCTAAAGGTAACTGATAGTTGCTTACCCTTGACTTTTGATTAGCAAAGGCTGCTTGACTATCTGCAATCAGAGATTGAATTAAATTGGCATCTTTGATGTCAGTGATAAATTTACCATCAGGATAGAGCAGTAAGCGCGACCCAAGTTTGACCTTTACTGCGCCTTCAAAGGCAAAGACTGTAGCAATAATACCTAAATGTTTTTGATGAAAACACTCCTGTATAAAAGCGATCGCATTCGGTGTGCTTTCTATCTCAAGACGTTCGATCAGAACTTGCACTACCCCATTGCACCCCAAACCAAAGCCCCACAGAATATCTTCCGAGGCGGTGTTATCGTAAGTAACAACAATTGGTTCGCCGTCTGACATTCGTTGTTGAGTATGCTCAAATACGTCGTTTTCTAAGCAACCAGCGCTGATTGTTCCGATCATCCGACCTGTATTTGTCATTAACATTTTAGCACCCGGTCGGCGATAGGTTGAACCTTGAGTTTTAACTACAGTCGCCAGGAAAGTGATTTCACCATTTTTTTGACTTGACTCGAAGCCTTCTAAGATTGCTTGTAATTCATTCATTTGATTGCTTATTTTTCTGTTGCTAGCAGTTTGTCAGTTTGAGCAAGTAGTCCCAATGAAAACAATGGTTTTTTCTCAGTTTGCATGAGTGCCACCAATAGGGGAGAGATGGTGAGAGAAGTCATTAACCAAGCTCCCGCCGTGTCTTCCATCCAACCGCCAATATTGGAGACAATTGAGGCAATCCAGCGATCGCGAAACCGTCGCCCTTCGTGAAGGCCGTAGCTGGTGGAGCAAATTCCTAGTATTCCACTGGGAAACCCCAGCTGGAAGGTGACACTTTCTTCTACTTCTTTGAAGCGCGGATCGCCGGGTTTTGGTTCTGGAATCATCTCACTCAGAAATTCATATTGAACACGGGTCAGATTACTGGGGTATGCTTTACTCATGTTGCTCTCTCAGTGCTGTCTATTATCTATTCACAGCGTATACTGAGAGAGCTTTTTTACCATCTCTCCAACTTTTCAAACAGCCTCTTAGAGACGCCACGCGTAGCTTGCTTTTTTGTAGCAGTCCGCGCAGCGGACGCAAAGGAAAAGAAGAAATGTTTAACTGAACTGCATTACCTTATGGAGTACTAGTTGGAGTTGGGGTACTGGTTGGAGTTGGGGTACTGGTTGGAGTTGGGGTGCTAGTTGAACTTCCAGGATTAGCAATGGCACGAACCTGTTGCAGATGTTCTTGGAGGGTTGGTAGCGCTTGAGCCGCAAATGCCTTCACGTCTGGATCTTGTCCTTTTTGAGTTTCATTCTGAAATGCAAAGACATCTTTTTCATGACCTTGAAGCATTTCATTTATATATAGACGATTAAATTTAGCACCAGAAAGTGCAGATAAGCGTCGCAAGGCTTGCTGATTTGTCCTACCGATAGTAGTTGGTAGCGTGACACTTTTTTGAGTCGCTAACTGTTTGAGTTGATTATTTACCTGGGTATGATCTTGAACCATACGCTGTCCAAACTGTTTTACCACATCACTGGTTCCACGTTGTGACGCCAGTTGTCCTAGTTGGACTTCTGCTAAACCATCTTGAGCGGCATCAGTTATGAACTTTTTGTCTAAAGAACTGAGGTTATTTTGCCCTGATGTAGTTGGGGATGGACTCTCAGTTGCTTGTACAGGCACAGCAGATGGAGCTTGTGATGTAGTTTGGTCATGGGGAGTAGTTGGTGTGCAACCAGTTGCCAGAGATAAGGCGATCGCTACTATCCCAGTAGAATATATTTTGAACTTGGACATAATCAATGCTTTCCCTAAATAAAGTTCTATGTTGAAAAGTAGAATAAAAAACAAGCGCCATCAGCACAGTTAGTAAGCTACAAATAAACAGTTATGATTTAATGGTTACTCCTGCTTCTAACTCCAAAGCTTTGATTAATATTTATGCATTTTCTTCTCCCCATCCTTGATTAACTGCTGTCTTTATTGTTTTTCTGACAACTGTTGCAGCAGGTGTGGGAGAATTTAAATCTTGGGCAAATCGAGCGATCAAATTGGCATCTTTCAGCAGATACTTTAAAGCAAAACTCGGTGTAAAGTCTCGATTCATTGGCATTTTGCCCATACCGTCAAAAAGAAGCAGTTTTTAATAAGCTGCGTCTACTGATTTCCATAATTGTCTCCTACAAGTAACGACAGGAATGAGCCGTATACTATCACGGCAATCTGCTATGAAGACTCTAACTAAGGAGTGTTTTGAAATATACTCCGCAAGATACATTCAGCGAAGAGAGCAGGGGAAGAAGAGAAGCAGGGGCAATACTGCTCGGGTAAAGCATTTTTAACTCGGAATTGCGAATTGGTTTAACCTTTCCCGCAACCCCATTCCCCAAAACCCGACAAGTATTGGAAGCAGAGGGGGGAAGAAAATACCAATGACTATGACTACAGCAGCTTGTCTAATGTAATTGGCAAATCACGGACGCGCTTACCTGTGGCATGATACACAGCATTAGCGATCGCAGCCGCAGTGCCGGTAATGCCAATTTCACCAACTCCCTTGACACCAAGCGGGTTGATATATGGATCGTGTTCATCGACAAACAATACCTGAATATCGGGAATGTCTGCATTTACTGGTACGTGATACTCAGCTAAATCATGATTGACAACGCGTCCTAGATTCGGATCTATTACCGTATGTTCCATTAACGCCATACCAATGCCATAAATAATCCCACCAATTAGTTGACTGTTGGCTGTTTTAGCATTGAGGATGCGTCCCACGCCAAAAGTTCCCACCCAACGCGATACTCGCACTTCACCCAAATCAGGTTCAACGCGGACTTCGGCAAACTGCGCTCCAAATGCGTGCATTGAGAACTTTTTTTGTTCTTCTCCAGGCTTGGCATCTGCACGCGCTTCGATCATTTTCATTCCATGCCGTGCCAAGATAGCCTGATATGTTTCGGTTGCAGAGGATTTATTTTTTAAGAAAAAGCTGCCATCTTGGGCAATCACATCCTCAGGATTGGAACTATAAAGCGGTGATTTTTGATCGGCGAGTGCTAGTTGCAAAAGCTGACTCCGAGCTTGATTCCCCGCTAAATACACCGCCGAACTGACACTGGCGGCAGTTTGCGAACCACCAGAAACGGGGGTTTCTGGCATCTTCGTATCGCCTAATTCAAAGCGGACTTTGCTAATTGGTAGACCGAGTGCCTCAGCTGCAACTTGAGTCATTACAGTATAAGTCCCTGTGCCAATATCTTGCGAACCGCTCAGTACAACGGCTGTACCGTCTGCCATAATCTGAGCGATCGCGGATGCCGGAGAACGGTTGGTAGGATAAGTTGCTGTCGCCATACCCCAACCAATCAAATAATTACCGTCTCGCATTGACCGGGGCTTGGGATTGCGCTTTTGCCAGCCAAACTTGTCTGCCCCTAATTTGTAACACTCTCTCAATGATTTGCTCGACCAAGGGAGTTTTTTAGTAGGATCAACTTCAGCATAGTTACGCAAACGCAGCTCGATAGGATCGATATTGAGCGCATAAGCTAGTTCATCCATTGCCGATTCTAGGGCAAATGACCCAGAAGCTTCGCCTGGGGCCCGCATAAAGGTTGGTGTTCCTTGATCGAGCTGAACCAGACGGTGACTGGTTTCGATATGTGGGCAAGCGTAAATCATGCGGGTGCTTTTACCAACAGGCTCGATAAATTCATCGAAAGTTGAAGTCTGTGAAGTCCCGGCGTGTC
Organism: Nostoc sp. C052; assembly: GCF_013393905.1. Classification (GTDB taxonomy): domain Bacteria; phylum Cyanobacteriota; class Cyanobacteriia; order Cyanobacteriales; family Nostocaceae; genus Nostoc. Next base: position 402,101 of record NZ_CP040273.1, on the reverse strand, counting down.
GGAGTGCAGTCAATTTTCCTTCGTGGGTTGCACCGAGAGAAACTTGTTGAATTGTCTCCGGTCGAAAGCCGACAGGCCCATACATCTGTATCCGTCCCAGAACTAATTTTACTGGGCGATTAACTTGCCGTGCTGCGATCGCCGCTAGTGGCACGTGCGACCAAGCCGATCCTTTACAACCGAAGCCACCGCCCACAAAGTAAGACATAATACGGACATTCTTTGGATCGATTCCCAATGCCCCCGCAACTTTTTGTTGAACCTGAAAGATTCCCTGAGTTGCGTCATACAGCAGTAGTTGATTGCCTTGCCAAACTGCTGTTGTGGCATGAGGCTCCATCGGATTGTGATTTTCGATTGGTGTCGTATAGGTTTGCTCGACGCGGACAGCCGCCGCCGCTAGTCCCTGGTTGACATTGCCATGAGTTGAATCGGGCGGCTCCTCTTTGGGGATTTTTCCTTTAGGCAAGTATGCCTTAGCGAGGTTTTCCCGCATATTGATGGTTGGTTTCTGTTCGTCATAACGAACTTGTACGAGTGAGGCAGCATACATAGCTCGTTCAAATGTATCAGCAACTACAACACCTATGTGCTGACCGCTATACAAGACAACGTTATCTTGTAGGACTTGTAGTTTGCGACCACCGCCCTTTTCTCCAGATGCCTTCGGTGCATTGAGGTGGGTAATAACTGCTAATACACCTGGTACTCGCTCCGCCGCCTTTGTATCGATTTGGGCTATTTTACCTTTGGCGATCGCACTTTGAATTGTCACGCCATAAGTCATTTTTGCTACCGGAAACTCAGCCGCGTAACGTGCTGCTCCAGTCACCTTCAGGTATCCATCAACCCGATTGAGCGGTTTGCCGACAACTGTATTTGTGTCCCCTGTATTCATACCATCCCTCCTAGCGTGAAGAGCGCTTTCACAATTGTGCGTTTAGTCAGTTCGACTTTAAAGCCGTTGTATTTTTGAGGTTTAGCTCCGGCGATCGCCGCCAATGCTGCTGCTTGAAATGTTGCTTGGTTTGTGGGCTTGTTCAGAAGCACTTTTTCCGCTTCAAAGGCACGCCAGGGCTTTGTTCCTACGCCACCAAGGGCAATGCGTGCCGAGCGAATGATCCCATTTTGAATATCTAATGCAGCTGCAACTGATGCCATTGCAAAGGCATAGGAGGCGCGATCGCGGACTTTTAAATAGTGCGATCGCTTCCCAAAGGTTGAAGCAGGTAAGTCAACGGCAACAATTAACTCTCCGTGTTCTAAAACCGTCTCTCTTTCTGGTGTATTACCCGGTACGAGATGAAAATCTACAAGGGGAATGCTGCGCTCTCCTTTCGGCCCGCGTGTTTGCACAACGGCATCAAGTGCCACCATTGCCACCGCCATATCAGAAGCATGGGTGGCAATACAGCGATCGCTACCGCCAAGAATCGCGTGAATGCGGTTGTAACCCTCAATTGCCGCACAACCTGAACCGGGAACGCGCTTGTTACAGGGCATCGAAGTATCGCGGAAGTAGTAACACCGGGTACGTTGCAGCAAATTTCCGCCCACCGTCGCCATATTTCGCAGTTGGGGTGATGCCCCAGACAGCAAGGCCTCTGATAACACAGGATAACGCTCTTGAATGATCGGATTATAAGCAACATCGCTATTGCTTGTGGTTGCTCCAATTCGCACACCGTTACCCTGTACTTCTATCTTGCTCAGTGGGAGTGGGTTAATGTCAACCAACTCTCTTGGGGTCTGAACATTCAGCTTCATCAAATCGATGAGGCTAGTACCACCAGCGATATAGGAAGCTTGGGCATCTGGAGCTACCAAAGCCACAGCATTTTCTGCTTGTCCTGCTTTCTTATAGCTAAACGGCTGCATCTTTTTTTCCCTCTAAGACATCGCGGACAGCAGCCACGATATTTGGATAAGCACCGCAACGGCAGATATTGCCGCTCATCAGTTCGCGAATATCGGTATCCGCCTTAACGTGTCCCTCGTTCACCAAACCCACTGCCGAACAAATCTGTCCTGGCGTGCAGTAGCCACACTGAAACGCATCGCGGGATAGAAACGCAGCTTGCATTGGATGCAGATTGTTTCCTTGTTCCAACCCTTCAATAGTTGTGATTTTTGCGTCGGTGTGCATAATCGCAAATGTCAGGCACGAATTAATGCGTTGCCCATCAACCAGCACCGTGCAGGCACCACACTGACCATGATCGCAACCTTTTTTAGTACCAATTAATCCTAGATATTCCCGAAGTGCATCAAGTAAGGTAACACGCGGTTCAATTTGCAAACTATGTGGTGTTCTATTCACTTGTAGCGTCACCTTCACAGTTTCAGGTGTCGAAGTTGCCAGCATTGGAGTAGTTTTTTTTACTTGAGTTTGTGCTACAGCTTTATCTACAAAATTACTGATCGTCGCTGCTACTGTGCTGATAATCATCAATTGACCTAACTTGCGGCGTCTTAGGACAAACCTCATCTGTTTACTCCATTCTGTTTTTGTTGAGTCATAATTAATATTGAGTAATTCTCTGGAATTCAACAGGTCGCGCCCACGATTGCCCAACTTGCTGCCCTGTTTAAATGCGTCTCGTAGAGAAATTGGGGAATACTAGACGATCTCGGACTAGGGATTAGTCCCTGCGTACTGAGCAATAAATTTCTTGATTGTTTTGGTTCGGGTCTGAATCCGCATCCAAATCTTCCCAGTCACCAATCTCTATTCGCCAATGCCCAATCCCCATTTCAATTTTTTATAGAAAACCACTTTTTTTACAGGCATTTTCCTCAAAATGACATTGTTAATAGAATACAATTTCATCTTGTTATGGTGTCTCTATCAGAAGATTTATGCCATAAGTATTGAGTGATCGCACTATTTGCTATAGCTTCAAAACACTAAGTCTAATCACCAGTGATAAACACTCACTCGCTGTACTAATTAACCTATGGGTGAACTTTACCCTTGATATGAACCAAGCCAGACTGAGCCAAGCCAGACTGCGTACAAAGTATCACCGTTAGATGCTTGAGTAATGTGGTAAGCTGTTTTTTGAAGAACTTCTACCTCCAGAGGTGTTAATTCATCAATTTTTTCATAATGCACAAAATCATCTATACGTAATTCCCATGTTACATCATGCAGATTGTAGTGATTTGAACCATACTCTTCATAGGGAAATAGTTTGTATTGATTTTCTGGGATCGGAAAAACATTTTCATACCAATCAATTCGTTCACGTATTCCGACAACTACTTGTGAATGAGAAAATCGTGGATGAAACAACCAAATTTTTAAGTAAAAAGGCTCTCCTCTTTCAATAAGTTGATTTCTCCAATTGTGGTAAATTTAAAACATCGCTGACAATATTAAACGTTGACCGTGTTCTGGGTCGTAGTGCAATTTTGGATGATGTGTTACTTGAGTTACGTGATAGCCATGAACAACATCAACGTAACTTTGAGTCACACCAGCAGCAAGCAGAAGAACATTTACAAGCATTCAAGGAACATCAGCGCACTACTAACGCTGCACTACAAAGCCTTGAGTCTATATTGTTGCAGTTGATTAGAAATAATTCTTGAGATGCGTAAGCAGTAGACTTCTGGTGAAATTGAACTAAGGCGAATTTAATTATGAGAGACGAGGAGGAGGAATAAACTCAATTCTCCATCAAATTGTTAAAGCAGGGAATGTTCAAGCAGAAATAGAAAAGCTGTTCTTCACCACCATCGAGACGATACCGCCATAAATGCTGGGCAAATTTTGGTTTAATCGGGGATTTTAAAAGTCATTATCCGTAAAGGGAACTATGGATGCTAAAAACCTTTGAAAAGATGGGTAAAATTGTAATCTTGCTTCATAGTCATCTGTTTGTGATACTGATAATTCAATTGTTTGCTGATTTTTTTCATCAAAGAGCAACTGGATTTGATAATTAGTCCAGAATTGGTCGCCTAGTTCATCTTCTAAATCAAAAAGTTTTTCTTCATCAACCCATATATTTGACCAAAGGACTATCTTATTAGCCCGAAAATGATTTTGACCTGTTGTATCTGCAATGACAAAATATACTTCAACATTTAAATCAAATCCCAAATCATCGGCTTCTGTCTCTGCTTATTTGACAGTTAAGCACTATTAAGGTATCGGGGTTAACGTTAACTACCTGTTCTTGGCGATTTAATAATTCTTGTAGCACGAAATCAGGCAACAACTGGGAACTCTCCTTAAGTAATTGTTTTTGAGTTTCTGGGGAGTAACGAGTTTTTAACTCCTGCGTGATTAAAGTTAAAATATCTTCACTAGCTAAATTGACAACTATCTTTTTATCTGCGGTATTAAGAAAACTTCCAACATTCAGATTAATGTGTTTTTTTAATTGGCATAATTCTCTAAAATCCTTTTGAACAGTTCATACTCATCTACAAATAAAGCGAAGGCAAGGAAAAATACTACCTCAGCTTCAGTTCTCCGTTTTGATCAAGACGTACTTCCGAGTAATTGCAGGAGTGAAAATCATAATTATAAATGACTGTGATTTGATAGCCTATTATGTTCATGCACTAATATTTAAAAATGCCACAGTGCTTGACCAATTAACGGATTGGTTGAGTAAGTAACGAACAAATAAATTTTTAATAATATTTATTTCCTCACTGGTCAAATTTGCAGCTAGACGATCTGCATAACTTGGTCGATTAGGATTAGCAGTAAATAAACGCTTGATAAAATTATCAGAGATGTGCATAGGTGTCAAATACTGCTCAAGAACTACTTGTACGCAGTGTCCATTTGAGGCAAAAGCGTGACGCAAATCATCAGCATCCCAGTTAAACATGGGGTCAGAGGCATCTGTATAAATAGCTTCTTCCGCTAAAACTAATTGCTCATACAATTGAGTATCGAGATTTTGGCTGGGCAGTAAGCGGTAAAATCTTTGGGTATGACAAGGTACTGTTTCACTTAAAATAAGCTTGACTGAGCGCGGGAGCAATTGACCTAAAAATTGAGCAGCAAGTCCCTTATCCGATTCCGAAGTTAGTACATTGCGCCCGATAATAGAGTCAAACTGTACATTTGGTGCAAGAGATGCCAGCATAGCAGGTATCTGTGCAACAGATGCAGTAAAAATTATTGGTTGCATTGTTTCAGGAAGTGCGGCAGCAAGTTCTACTAAAGCATCGGCATCAGAGCGATTGCGAACACAGGCATAAACCCCGCCTTCAGGAACTTGCCGGATTGCTTCCCAAGTAAGTAAACCAGTGGCGGCATTTAGATCCAATACTAAGTGATGACGTTGTAATTGGGCGAAAGTGAAAATGCGCTCGCGCACAGATGCTAATTGTGTGCTTACCTGAGAAAGTGTGCGTTGCAACCAGCGCTCATCTGCTCTGTCAACAGTTCCATAAGTCATGACTTCTATTGGTGCAACACCAATACCTTCTACTATTGCGGCAAGTTGGGCTTCCCGACGACGTGCTACTTGGGTTGCGATTTGGTGTTCATAACCTTGGGTTGATGGTTGATAAAACAATTGACCTTGCAAGCTCTTGGGCAAATATTGCTGTTCTACCCAATGATCTCGGTAAGCGTGAGGATAGAGATAACCCGCCCCATGTCCAAAACCTTTTTTATCCCGATTGGCATCTTTAAGATGAGTGGGGACTTCTGCAACATTTTCAATTTCAACTGCGGCTAAAGCATCGAAAAAGCCCATAATGCTATTGGATTTTGGTGCAGTTGCTAAATAAAGTACTGCCTGCGCCAAATGATAACGTCCTTCCGGCATTCCCACGCGATCAAAGGCTTCAGCACAAGCATTTGTAACGACAACTGCTTGTGGGTCAGCCAATCCGATATCTTCACTGGCAAGAATTAACATCCGACGAAAGATGAAGCGCGGGTCTTCACCGGCATAAACCTGCCAATGTTGATGGCGACCTTCAGTAGTTTCCCTGGAAAAATCTGATTCGGGTTCGGGGTCGTCAAACGATTCGTCTAGCTCGGTTGAAAATTGTTTGCCATTTGGTTTGAGACTAATGATTCTTGTCAACTGGAGGTTAAGATAAACTGCTTCTATGTTTTTTAGAGTTTGTTTACCAAACTTTCTAGTAGTAAATATTTCATCAAATAGAGCATGAATATCCTGGTCTAACTCAGCCATTTTCTGAAAACTGGGACTAGCTTGATGAAAAATTTCTGTGGCGAAAATTCGCGTCTGTTCAACAAAGTTATTCAGTTCTGTCCGTTTTCTCTTAATCTGCTTGAGTAGTGATTGGTGTGATTTTTCTAGAAACTGTAAGCGGATATGTAATTGAGAGAGAGCCAGTGGAGTTGTAACAGTCGAGTGGGATGAAGGTGAGGTTTTTCGAGGCATAGAAGATTTAAGATTATCAAGGGAAAAAACTCTAACAACAATTGACACTTCAATGATGATATAGCAATCCGATAGCGAAGCGGTAGCGAGTCACCGAGCGTCTTTGATTCCTGAAATTACTTGCGTGGTGAGCGAAGCGCTGCGCTTGGACGATAGCGAGGGGACAGGGAACAGGGAAGAAGAAAGAAATGAAAGTGTATGGAGTTTTATTCAGAAATCAAATATAAGTCCTATACATGAATGTCTACTGAGATTAATTTTCTCTTGACAGCTTAGAACTCGTTGATACCGTCACTCCAATTATCCCAAAACCTAAGCGATCGCTCTAGTAAAATCAAAAACCACTCATATCATGTCAGTGGAGAAGAAAAGAGGTCGTATATTTTTTATCTCTTACCGAACAGCTTTGGCAAGCACATCAGCTAGACGGTAGCCTGTTTCCTCTAAGAAACAGGAACGGGAGGGAGTCGCCCTCATTCTCAGAGTAAAACTTGCCTGCGATGTCTACGACAGTCACAAGCTTTGTCGTACTCCTTCCCTATGGGACGCTGCCGCGCAGCTTAAGAAGTGAGGGCTGCACCTACGCTCTGAGCAGATCGATTTTAGTTAGCGTCTCCTCTTGGGAGAAGGCAGCGATGTAAAAAGTATTAAATTAAGCCTTGGTGTAATTGAAAATATTGTAGAGTATAGAATTGCCCTAAGTATTGCCCGACGCAACTCCCCCTATGACTACCGCACCCTTAAGCTGGCAAGAACTAGAAACCCTCACGGACTATCAAATAGATACCGTTAATGGTCTTACCAACGCTAGAGCCAGGTTGCGGTTGTTTGGTCAGCCAGAATCTGATGTGCGGGTAACGCTGTACCGCGATAACCACGCCTGGTGTCCTTACTGTCAAAAAGTTTGGTTATGGCTAGAGGAAAAACAGATCCCCTACCGCATCGAAAAAGTGACAATGTTCTGCTATGGGGAGAAAGAAAGTTGGTACAAACGTAAGGTACCATCAGGAATACTCCCCGCGATCGAGCTAGATGGACGGATTATTAAAGAAAGCGATGACATTTTGATCGCTTTGGAAAAGGTATTTGCTCCATTGAACCAAGGCATGGAAGAGCGCATGGTGCTTCCACTACGTCAATTAGAACGACTTTTATTTAGAGCATGGTGCGCTTGGCTGTGTTCAAAAGCTGGTTCCTCTCAACAAGAACAACGCAACCGAGAACAATTTATCGGAGTGGTGGCTCAGGTCGAGTCGGCTCTGGGTCGCACCCCAAGCCCTTATTTTCTATCGGGCTTCGGCATCGTCGATGTCATTTTTACGCCATATCTCGAACGGATGAATGCGAGTCTTTACTACTACAAGGGCTACTCACTGCGAGAGAAAAACCCTCGTTTGAGCTTCTGGTTTGCGGCAATGGAAACCCGACCAACCTACTGCGGTACTCAGAGCGACTTTCACACCCACGTACATGATTTGCCGCCTCAGATGGGGGGTTGTTGGGAAAACGGCGAAACCCAAATGCTTCTCAATAAAGCGCGGGTGGATAATGGACCGTGGTTTGGGCTACCAGATGTTACTTATCCAGAACCGGAAAACTCCCGTATGGAAGCTCTTCAACGAACTATCGAACACCGCGTCAATATTATCCGAGTTAACCCCTTAGATGATAAATTGTTTGATCAAGCCCTACGTTGTGCTTTAACACACATGATGCTCAGTGAAGACTGTGTACCTCCATCGGGATCTGATGTTGCTCTACGATATTTGCGTGATCGGATTAATGTACCGCGAGATATGTCCATCTATGCAGCCAAGCGATTGAGGGAATCCTTGGAGAAAACAGCAGCCCTTGCAGGTGATGGGCAGCCAACCCCCATTCCCACTAAGCATCGACGAGATCAAGACCCATCTAACTTTGTCATCAAGTAGGATTACCGCACTCATTCTGGCAGTGAATGCGCCGAGAGGGGTCAGAAATTTCCTCAAAATGTGATGTAACGAAGGAGATTTGTTGAGGTTCGACTTCTAGTTGTTTAGTGTTAAGTGGTTGAAATTGAGTTGCTGTTACTGTGGATTTGGAACTGGCATTGGAGGGTGCAATTGCAATAGGTGGTAATGGCACAACATAAAGTCCGTCGATAAAATCGAAAATCATCAGAGCAACAAAGCTCATAACTATAACTTCAATAGCTTGGGTAAGTGTAGATTGAATATCCATTGTATTTTTCCGAAAATTTTAATGTTCACAAAATTTATGCGAAGCGTTAGGAATCTCGTAATCAAATACGAGGCGAATACAAGAGGTTTTAGAAGGAAATGTGAATCTCTTCATCTTCAAACAAATTCATAGGGAGACTGAAGTTTGAAGGGGCACTTAAGTCTCGGACTATTTTATAGTTGTCTGGATGCCAACAAGTATCACTCAAGGAATTATTGAGCCATTCTTTTAGGCGACGATAGCAATTCGGAATCATTTTGAATCAACTGCTTTTCTTCAATTGTCCATTCTCTTCCAATCACGTCAGAGACAGCTTCAAAAATGGAGTCTTCTAATTGTTTCGGATTCATTTGGATGTATCGATTCAAGAATTTTCATTTTCTTTTTCGCAAAGCGATCGCTCTTAGAGTAGCGCTTGAGCCATCGTACAGAAATTTGTGTAAAATAGAGACAAAAAGGGAACTTTACGCTAGCACTGTAAGCCATTCATCCCAGATTATTCAATTTTAAGAGCGATCGCTCGGTGGTGAGGAGGATTTAAGCAACAGATACCGTTGTCGAGTACCTTGAGAAACAATAAATTCACAGTTAATGGAATGGTGTAGAGTTTTTAGAATAGAGGGAGGAAACTAGAAAATACTATGACAAACACACCAAACCAACCAAGCCGATTAGAACTTATCGAAGCAATTTTAGTCAGAGTAGCGACACAGCAAGAGGTTAATACAGCCGCTATAGCTGGGCTAACTGCAAAACAGGAAGTAAATACTAATGCCCTTTCTGATCTGACTACAAAACTGAATAATCTTAGTGATAACGTAAATGAACTAACTGAAAATACTAATCGTGTCCTGTCCCGTAGTGCTGTACTGGATGACGTTTTGCTGGAACTGCGTGATAGTCATGAACAGCACCAACAGAATTTTTTAGAGCATCAACGTACTACTAACGCAGCTTTGCACAGTTTAGAAGCTATTCTTTTACAGCTTTTAAGGATATTTCCTCAGCAATAAAAATTTCTATGTAATTTCTCTCTTGCACTAATCAAATGATTGTAGCTACAACCGAATAAATTATTATTTTGTTGTCTGGTGCAAGCTACTCCTAAAACTGTTTTTAATCCACAGGGTACAGAACACTGTTAAAAAAAACATACTGCCTCAAGATTATTCCAGTCTTTATCTAGAATTACGTTTAATCAGCTTTTTTCTCTTCAGTGCTAACTGCTGAAGCCGCTCAATTTCAGTTAGTACATCTTCGGGCTTGGTTTCCATTTCTAAGTCTGCAAGTTCACTGTCTTCATCATTATCAATGCCCATTTTGTCTTGAATCGCATCAAGCATTTGTAATACTCGTGTGACTTCATGCTCTGTCAGTAGTGCAATTTGTAAATTTAAGTTTGTTCGATACTCACTTTCTTCACTCAGACGGTTTTGACTAATTAACACAAATGTTGACAGAAAAATTGCTTCCAGAGATACTACCATTGTCAATAGTCCGTAGGGGAATGGATCGAACGGATGCACGCCGATTCTTCCCGTGTTCAAAACAATCCAAGCTCCAAACCAGACTATATGTACGTAAACAAAAACTATATGTCCTGAAAAAGAGGTAATCATATCCGCAATTCGGTCTTGTAGATTTCGTTTATTAGCAGCCTGAAGTCGAAGGCGAATCAGAGTCCGAATGTTACGCTGTATGATTTTAGACAGTGCTGGATTATTGTCTTCATAATATTCAAATTCATCCTCATTCATGCCACCAAGCTTCATAATTTCGATGTCCTGTAATTAATAGTGCCTTTCAAAAATTAGATTAACTGGACTACTTTGCTTGCTTAAACTCAAAGTCTTGAAGTCGGATTGGATTATAAACTCAAATCTTGAACTTACTGTGCTAAACCTGTTACATTCTTGTGCCAATACATTCCCGTTACAAATCAAAATCAAGGCTGAATGTTTCTCCATCAGAATCTTCTTCTTCCTCCTCTGCAAATGGAGTTGCAGTCCTTGAAGAGAGTTTGTTATCTTCAGTATTAATTGGCGTGAAAGCTACTTGTTGTGTGGGAAATGCACCCTTTCTGAAAGCAAAATAACAATCAATGATAAAGTAAAGCGTCTCCAGGTAACTCTTGCCTAGTTGCTGTGATTCTGCAAATATCCGCTCTCGGTAGCTATCTTTGATCCGAACTTTTTCTGGGGTTAAGTCAAGTTTGTCTGCCATTGCGATCACTTAATAGATGTAGATGCTGGATTCTTGCTGCTGATGGCTTTTGCCATCTCTAAAAGCCCAAAGACATTGGCTTCCACCGGATTGTCGAGAATCTTGAAACCGTTCTTCTCTAACAATTTTTTAAATCCTGGTAAAAGGCAGCCTCCACCTATCGCCCAGATTTCATCACCTTGGTGCTTGGCATCCAATGTGAGATTCACCACTTTCTTCAAGTATTTTTCATACCAATCTTTTAAAGAAGCACTGTATATATCTTTAATATCGATGTCACGGCTGTATCGGGTATGCCCCATTTCCAAACAAAATCGGATTTTGGATGGATCTCCGATTTTCCCGCCATTCAAATGCTTCATCTTTTGGGAGATATCATCGATGAGAACTTCTACACCTATAGGGTAAGCAGTGTGAACTTCTCGTTGACCCCGGTTGTAACGAGAATACAGGGTCGTACCATTGCCAAAGTCTAAAATGGTTAATTTTTTCGGTAGTGGATGTCCAAACAATGCACCCATCCCTTCTAGTACAACTTTCAGCACTTCGATCTTCACGTCTGATTGTTTGCCAGCAAGTATTGGCTGATATTCTCCGTTTAGTACTTTTTGCAATTCTTCAGCCAGACCAACATCATGTAAGCTGACGACTAATTTTAAGTGCCAAGCCTTACGGTGTGGGAGATGTGCCAATGCACCCAACAAAGTCAACAACGCATTATTTACTTTATTTTCATTATTGTCTGTGTTGCGGTCAAAATAATTCCCTGTCCGGTAAGCAGACTCTCCGACTGTGTAAGCAGTGCCGTTAAAAACTACACGCCCTGGAACATCTTCCATCTCGGCATTGGTTATATAGCTCGGCACACGAACTACTTCAAACCCTTCGACTAAAAGTTTGAGACTTCCGTAACCGTTATCGAAACCCGCAGGAAAAATTTTTTGCAACGTGTGAATGTTTGACATAAATACAAAAGTAATACACTTTGAGAAAGTGAAAATTATCTGTTCAAGTGATCTGCAAGGGCAAGAGAAAGAAGAATAAAATAACTTCCCCCTTCTTTCCTAATCTCAAGAGCTTATCATAACCCCTTGGGGGCTAAATGGGGTACAAAATGTTAATCAGTCAAATATACCCCATTTAGCACCTATATATACCCTATATAGGTGTCAAAATATCCCCAAAGTCCCGATCTATTGTTGGGGTATATATAGCCCCCATATAGCCCCCAAAAGGAATTTTTGAAATCTTTTTTATCAACGCAGCAGAAATTAAATTAGATCATCGTTGACTCTTTGATTTATACTTTAATGTCAATTTTTTGTTGAAAAGCAATTCAGTCTTGATCTTTAACTTCTTGCTGAATACGTAACGAGTGGGTCACTACTTGCTAACAGGTTCAGCTTTCTCAACTGAATTATCATTCACACCCAAAGTCAATTTTAGGTTATTCGCATACTTAGCTTGCCAGGTGTAACTGGTGAGTGCTGTAGCTTCATACTGTTCAGCAGTAGTAGTACTGCAACTAGTTAATGTCAGTGCCGTTAGTGCAGTTATTATTGAGGGTAAAAATCTCAGCTTTTGCATTATCAATCGTTAATATCTCTTACTAATCACTCTTGAAGAGGGTGTGTGCCATCATTGCTGCCAAGGTGAAGGAATCGCTGTTGTTGAAACCACTTCTCCTGTACTCAATCTAATCGCCGTTTGCTCACAGTTGGGGCACTTAACCTTAATTTGGATGATTGAAGGTCGCCCGTTATATTCTCCAACTACAGGCTCACCCGTAAATTTACAAAGTATGCCCTGTTGGCAGTTTCTGCACTCAAATATAATCTGCCTCACTGCTTTGTCGCAGTCTATGAATCTTACATGCTGAAACCGCTCTGAATATTCTGAGTTTTCAACATAGGGTTTAGAAGTTCGCTGTCCTTGGGATGGCTGCGACGAGTTATCAGCACTACTGCGATCGCTGAGAAGAGTAATGTTAATCGCCTCCTGTGCATCTTCGGTCAACTCTATTGGCTCATCAGTTACATTTAGTGACTCTCCCTCTGACTGATTAGTGGCGGGGATGTGTTCTGGTTTTGAACTTGGGTGTTTGAGCTTTGGTTGTTGTGGTTTGGGTGGTCGTTTGGTAGATTTCATGATGCCTGCCATAAAACCTTCTTTAATAAACTATCTTAAATGGAAGACACAATAAGAAAGACAAGTAATTATTTGGATCATATATTGATATATGATCTCAACGTCATAATATATGATTCGGAAATAGCACTCAAAGTGAAGCCATGCAAATTCGACTAGCTGTGATTAGCAACGCTGGAGGCAGTGGTAAGACTACACTTTCAGTTCATTTAGCTTACGACCTAGCAAAACGCAAGTACAATGTAGCCCTACTAGACCTCGACCCACAAGGCTCATTAACATTATTCTGTGGTTTGAATCCACCAGAACCAGAACAGACTTTAGCAGGAGTTCTCAAAGATAAATTTGACGGTGTTTGGCCATTAACTCCTTGCTGGAGGCAGTACACCAATAATGTTGTCGTATGCCAAGGGGGAATGGTATTAACCCAAACAGCAGATGAACTTGTGCTACATAAAAGAGGAGCCTACCTTTTAGCCGACTGTTTAACAGATTATCCACTAGTACACGATGTAGTTATTTTTGATTGCCCAGCTACCCTTGGCCCTTTACCTTTAATGGCTCTAGCCGCTTGTACACATATTATTATCCCCGTACAGCTAGAACCAAAATCAATTCAAGGAGCAGCACATTTATTGGAATGGTACTACTATCATTGCAAATACTTGCGTTTAAACCCAACTCCAGAAATTTTAGGATTTGTTCCCAATCAATATGATGTTCGCAGAAGTACTCATAGACAGATGCTTGCAGGATTACCTGAACAGTTGCAACACATGAAGATTCGAGCATTTCCAGCAATCCGTGATAGCGCAGAATTTGTCAATGCCAGTGGTCAAGGTTTACCATTGCATATTTACCGTCCTAGTCATCCTGCTAAGGATGATTTTAAAGAAACTACTTCTCATCTTGTGACTTTAATTGGAAAACCTAAGACAACTAAAAAGACAAAATAATTATGTGCGCTCGTAACACTACTAATCTTACAAATTATTTTTCAGGTGCGAAGCAATCTCAGCAATTATCTGAAGCAGAGCAAGAAATACAGCAATTAAGAGCAGAGATTGAAGAACTTCGTGACAAAAATTCTGGCGAGTTGGAAAGACAATTGGAAGAGTTGCGAACACAACTTCAGTCACAAATAGGTATTTTGTCAATTCCTATCGAGCAAATAGAGCCAAATATAGAACAACCTAGACAAACATTTTTAACTGAAAGTCTTGAATCTATGTCTCGCTCTTTAGCTAGTGATGGACAGTTACAACCAGTTATTCTGATTCAAAGAGAGAATCATCTATTAATATTTGACGGAGAGCGACGCTGGCGCAGTGCTAAAGCTTTAGGTTGGCAAACCTTAGAAGCAGTTATTATTCCAGAACCGACTGGTTTACATCGTAAAGCACTACTAACTTCTCTACATCGAGAAGACCTTAATCCTTTGGATAAAGCCGAGGCGATCGCGCGTGAATTGTCTACAATTATTGGATTAGAACTTCAAGATATTCCGCGTATTCTTTCAACAGTAATACGACGTTTGAATAGTCAAAAACGTATAACATCGCTGGTGGACTTAATAACAGCAGATGCAAAAAAACAAGAACAAGAACTAGAGTCGTTAGATTTAAGCGACTCAGAACGAGCAATCTTAAGCCTACTGTTAGATTTACAGCTAAATCCTGCTTCTATCGATGCCAATATTTTTCCGATGCTATCTTTAGCAGAAGACCTAAAACTTGCTATAAGAGCAGGACTTAAAGGTGTTCATGCATTGGCTCTACAAAAACTTTCCGCAAAAAATTTGGGATTGAGTGAACAAAAAGCAAAATCTATTAGGGAAGAGACTACGCACAAAGTAATAGTAGAAAAGTTGTCTGTTGTTGCTACTCGAAAATTAGTAGCTGAAGTGATAGCATCTGAGTCTAAGCTAGCAGTAACCAAAAATACTAAGAAAAAAGCAGTATCCCAAGCATCTAATCGTTTGCAACAACTCTCTTTAGAGTTGCTCAAGCAAGCTAACCCTGCTGAATTAACAGAATTACAGGAAGTCTTACGTCACAAATTAATAGAAATTGAAAAAGTACTAAAACAAAATTAAAGATTGGTCGCTACCCTCTGCTAACTAATTGTCACTGTTTTAGTAATTAGATGCACGAATATAATGTGGGATAGCGAGTACACCGTTGGCTATACAGTTGAAAATTCGGCTCTGATTTTTATTTTCTTAGAGTGACAAAACAGGGTTATGCTGTACGTAAACGTTGAATGTCCTGAATTGGCGGCGCACCAAACATTCGAGAATATTCACGGCTGAACTGTGAGGGACTTTCATATCCCACTTGGTGAGCAGTAGCAATTGCATCAAAATCTTCAGTTAGCATTAGGCGTCGTGCTTCCAACAGTCTTAGCTGCTTTTGATATTGCATCGGACTCATCGAGGTCACTTGCTTAAAATGCTGGTGAAACGACGAAGCAGACATCTTGACCCGGTTTGCTAAATCCTCGATCCGCAGTGATTGGTTAAACTCCGCCTTGATCAGTTGGATGGCTGACGCAATGCGCTGCATACTGCTGCCGGATGTGGCAATTTGGCGCACGGCTTTACTTTGTTCCCCGACAAGCAGACGGTAATAGAGTTCACGCAGCATCACCGGTGCTAGTATCGGGATGTCTTGCGGTGTTTCTAAGAGCTTGACTAGGCGAAGGACACACTCCATCAACGTAGCATCGGCGTTGCTAACCCATAGACCTCGGACAGAGTTCTCTTGCTTGGCTGAACTAAAACCCATCTGGGCAACCAAATCACACAGTTGCACTAAGTCTAAGCTCAACTTCAGCATTAAACACGGCTTGTCAGGTGTTGCCTCAACCACACATCCACTGATCGGTAGAGCAACCGAAAGGACTTGATATTGCCCTGCGTGGTATGGATATGTTTCCTCACCCAGCAACATTTCTTTCTTGCCTTGAACGATCAGGGTGAAGCGGGGTTCATCAACACTGTAGGTTGCCGAAGACATCGCATCGGAGCGCCCAAAGCTCAATTGATTGATCGCAGTTGAATGCAAACCATTACCCTTGGTGTGCCTGATTAGCAAGGTCGCGAGTTCTTGGTACTGATTCGCAATCACGTCAGAATTAGAAATTTTAATCATGCTATGAACTTGATCGCTCAATGCCTTACTCTTGACAATTATAGAACCACTTAAAACGATTGCTTTGGAGAATTAGGCAATCATCAGCGAGGTTTGTGTATTTCAAGAAAAGCTTTTCAAACTTATGCTGAACTTGTAGCGATCAAAGAAGCGTTCGATTCGGAGAACCTAAGAAATGCAAACCACTTCCCAACCGATGAAAGCAATGGCTGTTGACAAGTTCGGCGGATTTGATAAGCTGACTTTGCACACCTTACCCGTACCTACGGTAGATACGGGCGAAGTTTTGATTCGCGTTGAGGTCGCCGGAGTTGGTGTCTGGGACGTGATGGAGCGTGAAGGTGAACTGGTGTATAACGAAGTTCACTTTCCGCGTGTGCTGGGCGGCGAATGTGCAGGCACGATCACTGCTGTCGGCGATGGTGTCGAGCGTTTCGCCGTTGGCGATCGCGTTTATGCCCAAAGTTTTATGAACGACAAGGGCGGTAGCTATGCAGAATACGTCGTCGTCTCCGAAAAAACGGTCGCGCCGATACCCGATGGCCTTGATATGCTAATGGCAGGCGGATTGCCCATTGCTGGTTTGACGGCGCTAAGTAATTTGAAGGCGCTCTTGACGGGCGATGGAACCAAATTGATCCTGTGGGGCGCGAGCGGTGGCGTCGGTCACGTCGCGCTGCAACTCGCCAAGCGGATGGGCGCGAGCGTTTTCGCCATTGCATCGGGCGCAGACGGTGTGGAGTTGGTCAAGCAGTTGGGTGCTGATGAAGCGGTGGACGGACACGGCGACGACGTTGGGCAACGCGCCCGCGCATTTGCGCCCGATGGCTTCGATGCCGCGTTGGTGCTAGTGGGCAGTGACAACGTTCAATCTACGCTGAGTTTGGTGCGCCAGGGCGGAATCATTGCTTTTCCTAACGGCATAATGCCCGAACCCAAAGCGCCCGACGGTGTGGAACTCAAGAAGGCAAATGCTGACCCGATGTTGTTCGATCAACTCAACCGATTGATCGGCATCGACCAGTTTCAAGTTCACATCGCGCAGACGTTTCCACTCGAAGCGGCGGCGCAGGCGCAATCAGCGATGAAACAGCATTATCTGGGCAAGATCGTGTTGCGTGTGAACGGCCAATAAGAGTGTGAGCATGACTCAACCAGCATCTTTGTGAGTACTGAAAATACAGCCTGAAATAATCCTCCTTTTGACATCGAATAGGCTTCACTCTTTTTACTAAAACTAATTAGCACTCGAAGGAAATAGCAATATGATTCAGCAAACCAATCTAGGGGGCAGCTTCACGCTGCCAAACACGTCGATCGCTCTCAATCGTCTGGGTTACGGTGCAATGCAACTCGCGGGGCCAGGAGTGTTTGGGCCGCCCCATGACGTGGATGCCGCCATTGCGGTTCTCCGTGAGGCGATCGCCCTCGGTGTCAATCACATTGATACTAGCGATTTCTATGGTCCGCACATCACCAATCAAATTATTCGTCAGGCGCTTCACCCCTATCCTGAGAATTTGGTGATTGTCACTAAGGTAGGGGCGCGTCGTCCGGCGGATAAGTCGTGGCAACCTGCTTTCTCGCGGCAAGAGCTGATCACCGCCGTTCACGATAACCTGCAAAATCTTGGTCTTGAGGCGCTAGATATTGTCAATCTCAGAGTTGGAGGTACTCAAGCACCGTCCGAAGGGCCGATCGCAGAACCACTGACCACCCTAGTTGACTTGAAGCGTCAGGGACTCATCCGCCATATCGGACTGAGCAACATTACTCCCCGACAGTTCGAGGAAGCTCAGGCGATGACTGAGATTGTGTGTGTCCAGAACCAGTACAACTTAGCGCATCGCGAAGATGATGCCTTGATCGACGACCTCGCACAGCGCGGTGTGGCGTATGTACCGTTCTTTCCCCTCGGTGGATTCACGCCGTTGCAATCGTCCAAGCTCGATGCCGCTGCAAGCTCTCTTCAGGCGACACCAATGCAGGTCGCGCTAGCATGGCTGCTTCAACGAGCGCCTAACATCCTGCTGATTCCGGGAACGTCATCGGTTGAGCATCTGCGCGAGAATCTCAAAGCCGCAGATTTGCAACTTCCGTCTCAAACAGTCAATGATCTTAACTCGATCGCTGTACCTAACGAATGAGCCAATGACTATCCCAGCTACCAAAGTTCCTGCATTTTCTCCTGGGAAGCTGTTCAAAGAAAAAGTAGCACCATAAATGAATTGCTAGTGGTCAAGCAATCCAATCATTGCAAAGCTGTAGCGTTTGCCCAGGCGCGTTGGCGCAGCCATCGCAGTTCTCAAGGCAGCGTGGGGCAACGGTAGGGGGAACGGAGTGTTGAATTGCAGATGTAAAAAAAGCGCGATCGCTGCACCAATACCTACCTTCGTAATGCCCATTCTCGGAGCGTCTCCTGTCTGAGAAGGGCTATATGTATGGCAACGTGCTTCACTGTAAAAGAATGCGATTGCCCCTGATCAAAGCCGCAACCAATGGCCTGCTCCATTGAACTTCCCAACAGTTGCCACTGAATAAATTAACGGCTTTACCGTTTTTGATAAATCGAATCACGCCCAGCTTTTGCTGCTGCTTCAGCACTATAGTAAATCGGATAGTCGCCAAACACTGTTCCATCGGGGCTAATAATCCGAAACTGCCAGCATGTACCTGGGGTGTAGAATACGACTAAAACACGAGAGTGAATACAGACAACTGAATGAATCTTGGTGGTAGTCATTTTAATGTGCAGTCGCGTTTGCTGAATATTAGTAAAGTAGCCGTTCTCATAATGAGAATAAGTATAAATACGTTTCAAGTGAAACTAACAGATCAAGCCTAGTTATAGACCTTCTGGAAATTTTTTTAACATTAGCACTTTTTACAAGTAACTTAAGTATGAATAATAATCTATCTTAAGTAAGTTTTTGAGAGAAAAAAAGACCCAGATTAAATACCTGGGTCTTTGAGGTTGGGAATCATCCCAAGATTTCAATCACAGCCGCTAGAATAGCTGGGGCTTTGTCTGAAACCGGAATGAATACCCGCTTTTGCCAGTTGATGATCTCGGTGAAGCAACCCACAGCTAAGAGTCGCTCTGCCAGTGAGATAGCATTAACCAGTTCTATGCGAGGTTCTGTGGCAATATAAGAACGCCGTAAAGTAACGCCACCCGGCAACTGCTGTGTATATCTCTCGTTGAGTACCAGCTTCACAAGTTCTTCTGGAGAAAGCAGCTGGTTCCTTAGTCCAAGTTGTTCGCGCACGGTTTGAATATCCTGAGCATTCACCACACGACCGAGAATCTTTTGTCCATCGCTGGTTTGCAACCGGAATACTCGACTATTCTGCTGTGGTAGTATTTTCCAGATGGGTAGGAGAATACCAGTTACCAAATGCAGGTAATCGGTTGTGAACTTAGGCAGTGCGTCTATTTCAGTAGACCAAGCAGCAGCAAACGCATCAATAGAAACTTGCCCCCATGTGGAAGATTCCAAGTCTTGAATTGGTACGCGAGTTTCTTTCTGTGGGCGAATCAGCAAAACTCTTGGGACAACTCCACCCTCAGAGTCGTATATACTATGTGTTGGAATTGACACAGCAGCATTGCCTGACTTGGAGTTGATCATGAGCTTTCCTTGATATTGAGTTGCGAACTCCAACATCTCTTCGGTAGTTTTGATGCGGTTATTTTGGGTGCGTTCTACTTTCAAGTAATTGGTGACACTACCAGTTTGAGCATGAGTATATACAGCTTCCTGGCTCAATACAGTAAACCGTTCAGCCCGTAAAGTTTCCACACCCATCTCATAGACACCAGCCGCGATCGCTGCTTCAATCTGTTGACTTAGCAACAACTCAAAACGCTCGAAAATGATGTTTTGCATATCGATGCGTAAAGCCAGCAGCCGATTAAGGAATTGCCGCAATGGGGGCAAGTCGATCTTCATCCCGCCTTCGTGGGAAGTCAGCGATAAACCCGTCATTTGCTCGAATTTCCCCAAAGACACTTCGTAAAATCGACCTTGAAATATTTGCTTGAACAGTTCGTACAAGGCATACTCTGCATACTGAGATTCAAGGTTATCCTTTGTATCAAATATCCCATTGCCACCCGTCTGCCGTTGACCACGAGTAAGAGCGCCCAAGCTATCCAGCCTTCGGGCAATGGTTGAGATAAAGCGGCGTTCACCGATGACGTTAGTGGTAACAGGTCTGAACACGGGTGCTGATGCTTGGTTTGTGCGATGTGATCGCCCCAACCCCTGGATTGCGTTGTCTGCTCTCCAGCCAGCTTCCAACAAATAATGCGATCGCCGCCGACGATTCGCAGCATTTAGATCGGCATGATAACTTCTGCCTGTCCCACCAGCGTCACTGAAGATGAGGATTTGTTTCTCACCCTGCATAAACGCAGCAGTTTCAGCAATATTCGCCCCACTACCTCGTGAATCAACGAACAAACGCCCTGAATCATCTTTCAAAACTCGCTTGCTACGACCCGTAACTTCAGCCACTTGCTTGTGACCAAAATGCCACAGCAATTGTTCTAATGCACCAGGGATTGGATCAAGACATGCTAACTTATCGACTAAGGCATCTCTCAAGGCTACAGCTTCTTGGGAGATAACTGGAGAACCATCAGCGTCAAAGGCAAGGCAATTATCAAAAATTACAAATATCGATATCAAATACTAAAGCACTTCGACTTATGAATTATCAATTGCGCCCATCAGTTTTAATGCTACACGCTGTGCAGAAGTTAGCCCTGTTACACCTGTGATATTCAACCCTGCACACAATTTGTAATTGATTACCTGTAAACATTTGCCAGTTTTTACCTCCCAAATACGGATGGTTTCATCATTGCTGCTACTGACAATGTGTTGACCGTCTGGGGAAAACCCTACCGATATTACTCTTTCTTGATGTCCTATAAAGGGTTGACCAATCGGATTACCATTTACATCCCATAACCTTACTGTTTTGTCCCAACTTCCACTAACAATTTGTCGTCCGCAGGGAGAAAATGCTACTGAATAAACTTCTCTATCATGACCTATAAAAGGTTGACCAATCGGATTACCATTTACATCCCATAACCTTACTGTTTTGTCCCAACTTCCACTAACAATTTGTCGTCCGCAGGGAGAAAATGCTACTGAATAAACTTCTCTGCGATGACCCATGAAAGGTTGAGCAATTGGACTACCATTCACATCCCATAGCCGTATGGTCGTATCTGCACTACTAGTAACAATTCGCTGGCCATCCGGGGAAAATGCCACTGATAAAATTGCAGAATTATGTCCGACAAAGGGTTGACCAATGAGAGTACCATTTAAATCCCAAAGCCGGACTGTTTTATCCCAACTGCCACTAACAATTAGTTGACCGTTAGGAGAAAAAGCTACAGACCTTACTACATCTTCATGTCCGACAAAGGGTTGACCAATGAGAGTACCATTTAAATCCCAAAGCCGCAGTGTTTTGTCATCACTACCACTAACAATTAGCTGACCGTTAGGAGAAAAGACCACAGACCTAACCACATTTTCATGCCCAATGAAGGGTTGTCCAACAGGATTACCATTCAAATCCCACAGACGCACAGTTTTATCTTTACTTCCGGCAACAATGCGCTGACCATTAGGCGAAAATCCAACTTCCCAGACAATCAAATCATAACCAACAAAGGATTGACCAAGGGAATTACCATCTAAATCCCATAATCGCACTGTATTGTCCCAACCACCAGTAACAATATTCTGACCATCTGGAGAAAATGTCACTGTTCTAAGTATCTCTTCATGCCCAATGAAAGGTTGTCCAACAGGATTACCATTCAAATCCCACAATCGCGCTGTCTTATCATTGCTGACACTAGCAATAAGTTTACCGTTGGGGGAAAACGCTACTGAATAGACTCCCTTTTCATGGCCGATAAAGGGTTGACCAATGGACTGACCATTAATATCCCACAACCGTAATGTTCCATCTCCGCTACCACTGATTATGCACTGACCGTTGGGGGAGAACTTCACGGAATAAATTGCATTTTCATGGCCGATAAAGGGTTGACCAATCAAATTACCGTTTAAATCCCACAATCGTAATGTTTTGTCATCACTGCCACTGATGATGTATTGGCTGTCGGGAGAAAATGCTACTGAATTGACTGCATCTTCGTGTCCGATAAAAGGTTGACTGATTAAACTACCATTTAAATTCCATAATCGTATGGTTTTGTCCTGACTGCTACTAGCGATGAATTGACCATCGGAAGAAAATGTTACTGATATAACCAAATCATCATGTCCGATAAAAGGTTGACCGATTAAATTACCATTTAAATCCCAAAGCCTTAAAGTCTGGTCAAGACTGCCACTGATAATGAACTGACCATCTGGGGAAAATGCCACTGACATGACACTAAACTCATGCCCTTGGAGGAACAGTAAAAGCTTTCCAGATGATGTTTCCCAAACTTGTACAGTACCCTTTCCATCTCCAATCACCAGTTTTTTGCCATCTGGGCTAAAAGCTATCGACCAGACAGTTCCTAGCACTGGAGAAAATAAAGAGTTGGTGAGATCCGCTCCCATCAAATTTATCCACCGCAAGCTGGCATTAGCAAAGTTTACGTCTGTAATGACAGTATCGCAAAGGTCGCATTTCTCTAGCCCGTAAGGATTTGCCTCCAATAGCAATTTCGCTAAATTTCCACCTGTACAGCCTACCTTAGCCTGGGTTTTACCACGAGTTAAGTGAATTAGTGACAGTAACTGTTGTTGAAATAATTGCTTATCTAACATAGGCATGGCTAAATCTAGCGTAGCCTTTGCCAAGGGAGCCTTACCCAAATAATTATATAATCTCTCTAAAGATGCGTTGGTAAATGACTTTAGTGGTGCTATTGCAAGAGGTTGCCCATCTTCTTTGCATAGTCGGTGAAAATATTCCGACCAAGTGTAATCCCGTGCTAGAAGAGTATTGTCCAAACAGGACTGTGTTTGAGCTATTTCTGTAAAGTCAGAAGCTAAAACACCTAACTCTGCAACTAGCTTGTATGCAGCAAAAAACTCCAGCAATGAACGATGGGCTGGGCTGTAGTCACCTTCGGCATTACGAATCAGCATTGTCTGCCCCATCATGTCATAATGCCAGTAGTCCAAATTCTTTTCTTCCTGAACTACAAAACCAAATAAACTCCGAATGCGGTCTGGAAATTCTTTGTAGTTCATGCTCATCTTGTCTGTAGAAAGCATTTCCCACGACAGTTCACATAGAAAGTAGAGTTTGTCTGCCAATGAAGTAAAAGTGCGTTCGGCTTTGATATCCCTCTCCATCTTGTGCCGCACAGCATATAAATATACCCGTGATATATCAACTGGCTTACCCGCCTCAATTTCTGGCAAGGCTTCTATAATAAGTTCTGTCATTACGGGACGACGTGCTAAATCCCGCAGTGTCGAATTATTCATTACTCTTTTTACAGTCTCTGGTTCAGTACGAAACGCTAGTACCTGCCGAATTTGCTCGTCATCAAATTTTTCTAATTCCAGTACTTCAAAGCGCGGTGTTTCTAAAGGCAAGTTGATTGTAGATGCTTGCAGTTCTGCACTTAGCAAAGCTCTGCCTTGTTTGGCTTCTGGGAAATGTTCGGTGCGACAGGTAAGAATTACCTTTGCCCCTGGTACTACTACTTTGGCTAGTTCCCAGAAGTTGTTAATCATTTGTTGGCGATTTACTCTGGCTGCCATTTCATCAAAACCATCGAAAATCAACAGCACTTTACCCATGCGGTTGAGTTGTTCAAAAGCAGAATAACCAGGCAGTGGAATTTCATGCTTACGAAAAAAGAACTCCGAAAATAGCGATTCTACACTGACTGCTTTTGCATAATCCCGTAAAGGAATAACTAACGGCAAACGTGGACGTTCTACTCCCCGGCGTTGAGCATCACGATAGCGTTGCAGAGCAGTCCAGGCATAATGCAATCCAAACCAAGTTTTACCAGTACCAAATTCACCAAGAATGGACAGGTGTTCTTTAGCAGGATCATCAAGCCAGCGATCAACATAACCATCAATCCAACCATCAGTCTCACCATAACAGCTAATGCCCATTTTCTGCTTTGAGATGGGATCAAATTCCTCTTTGGTACAAGTTAAGGGTACATAGGTGCGGTCAATTCCTCGTTGCTTAATTTCATCTTCCAGCCAGTTGAGATAGCCGCTAAAATCGGCATCTCGATCCAGCAACTCATCAAGGGTATAGCAAAACAATTCCTGGTTTTCCTGCTTGCTCACTTCATCTTTAGCAGCTCGACTAACACGGCGGTTTGTAATGAGCCAACCTATATCTGTTCTTTGAGAATTGACTGACTTTCGCAAGGCGGCAACATCTTTCATTTCAGCTTCTCCTGTGATGCCGCGTACCAAAATTCGGTTATAACGCTTGCGTCCTATGGGATTAATAATATTAATAATCCACTCAAAATAAGTTTCGTTGTTAATTTCATACTGTTCAAAGTCATAGCGTAAAGCAGTAAACCAAGCTCGTAACTGTTCTGCTAATTTAGCTGTTTTATTTCGTTGATTGGCAGTTGGTGCAGCAGCTTGAATATCTTGTTTATTGGTTATTTCTGTTTTGCAAATGATATTAATACACCCCAAGTTATTAGAGATGAATTTTTGGGATGCGGTTTTTAATTCTTCTCGCAAGAATGCCACTAATGTTTCGTTCGTAACCCATTGGTTAGATACATTAGCCAAGTTAAATCCTCGCAAAATTGCGTTAGTTAATACACTACTTACTCCACCCACGTTTTCATAGGCTGGCTCAAATTCTCTGGAAGCAGCAATGAAACAGCGATCGCGTGTATTGCCACGTTCACCTGGATCAGCTTCGGTAAAATTGAGGAGTTCACCACTAAAACAACAGTCTAACCAAATAATTTGCTGTCTTACTGGGCTTTCTTTTAATAACTCGCGTAACCACTTTAAGCTTAGTCCCCAGTTTCCGGCATCAGGATTAGTATCACTGGTAGCTAGAAAACCTTCTTTAATTCGCCGACCTGTGCGAAGACCATGCCCAGAAAAATAAAACAGGGCTGAATCAGGAATGCTCTGACCTTCGGGATAAAATAATTCTTCTAAAGCATCCTTTAAATCTGCCAGCTTGACTTCCTGTTTTGGTGAGATTCGTGGTGCATTATCTTCAAACGGATCTAGGAATTGCGGCAATCGTTTGACATGAAAGTTTCCAGCTTCACTCAGTCGCTTGGCGATCATTTCTGCATCTAATGCAGGTGATCGCAAAGTTGACAATCCTGAAAAATTGTACTGATTAATGCCAACAACTAAAGCATCTCTACTCATTAATATGCGACTTTTTAGTGAAATTCTGGAAAATTATTCATATTTTAGCTAGTTTTTTATTCTACGCATCTTTTCCCAGACAATAACTAAGTAAACTTTCTTTGCTAAATATCTCCATTCAAAACAATCACTTGTCTTTTAGTGGTGTAAATATTGGGTTGTCCCGATCGGAACCCCGCAACAAATAATTCGTTAATTGCTTGCCAAACTCTTGTTCTTGCTTAGGATTTATCGGTATGGGCCAGCGAAGGAATTTATAAAGTTCTAAGCGATATAAATCAAAAGCGGATTCCAGCAAGCTACAGTAAACACTTGCGGCATCAACTGCCCAGTAATAAGCAAATATAACTCCGAATAACCCAATAGGAACAGCCCACCAAGCCCAAACAACCCAGACGATAAATAGCAAACTCCAAAGCCAAAAACGGGCTGCTGTGTTCAAACTTGACCTTGCTTCCTGTAGTTCTTTCTTGACTCCATCGGGTAATACTAACCAAAGGCGAGACCAGCAAATTACGGCATCGAGTCCATACTTATCGTAAGGGCGGCTTTCAGCTGCTCTGAGAATATTGCCTAACTTTGTAGGCATTAATCTATCAAGCTGAGATGGAAACTGCATAAGTTGTCCATCTAGCATGACATATTCGGCTAATTCCTCGTTAGTCAGAACTTGTTTATTTTGTTTATCAGCCAGAGCTTGCCATCGCTTATCTTTTCGTTTAAAGTCTTGCTCTTGTCGGTGTATCATCCAACGTCTTAAAGGCTGTAACCAAGCAAACCAATAGCCTTCTAAAAATCTCAAAACAGGTAAATCAAACCTTTGAACTACAAAAGCTGAGACAGCAATTATTAGTAAACCACTTACCAGAACAGCAATTAGCAAAGATTCTGGTTGCTGTTTGAACCAATCTTCCAAGTGTTTTCGACCAAAACGCCAAACCCAAGCAAGTAGTCCCCCTAGCCAAAAGACAAAGGCTGGTGTCAGTATATTTGCAGCCCAGTTTTCTGCTAGTTTTCCACCAAGACTTTCTAAAAATTTGGTTGGCATATATTTTTAGTGAGTTGCAGGTGTTAACTCTACACCATGAGTAGGACAGGTTGGAATTGCTACCCCAGTAACTCGGCGATACCAAACGTAGTCTCCTTGAGGGCAGATATACTTTTGACTAGATATTGCTTGACCTTGACCTGGAAGCGGCTCAAAACCTTTTGATACTTGTTTCTCACTCAGAAACTCTGCTATCCAATTGCGTGTATCTGGGTAACTTTTTAGGATTTCTAAAATCTGCTGTTCTGCTGGTTGCCCTGCTTGAGCTTGCGCTAAAAGTTCAGCCAATTGGTTATCTACTTGAACCGCATCATTTCCTAAAAGTTCTCCCAAATAAGGACGAATCGACCGACAACCCTCTAGAACGTCTTCAGGTTCAAACACCACAACTGAAACCTCATGATGTAGAGTTAATAACTATTTTTCTAGTTATACACTGAGATAGACAAGCAGAGTTAATTTTCCAAACCATCTAATTTGTCACTGTACAAATTTCCAAAGTCTCATACTCCACGCCGTGACATACTCCCAGTATTGCCTTTTGGGACAACCTGAGCTTCTCAGCGACTCCCCCCAATGGGTCGGACATTAACTGAGCTTTAAAGGACGCGATGCCCCACCGCCCTATGTTTTATATTTCGTGCTGCGTTGTGGTCACGGTCGTAGCTTGCACCACACTGGCAATTGTGCCATCGGTCAGCCAGTGTTTTTGGTACATCTTGACCACAATCAGAACATTCAATGGTTGATTTATGTGAGTTTTGTGGCAATCCTGCGCCTCCAGCGTTTGCAGCTTTGAGACTAGCGATTGCCAAAAATTGACCCCACCCTGCATCAAGAATTGATTTGGCTAGTCGCGATCGTCGCGATCTAGCTAGACCTATGATATTTAAATGTTCATAAGCAATAAATTTGTATCCCTTAGACAATAACCATAGGGCAGTTTTGTAATGAAAATCTCTGCGTTGGTTGGCTACTTTTTGATGCAGCTTGGCAACTCGTTTTACTGCTAATGCTCTACGTTTTGACCCTTTTTGTTTACGAGACAACTGACGTTGCAGGCGTTTCAGGCGTTTTTGTGATTTGCGGTAATACTGGGGAATAGCAACTTCTTCACCGTCACTGGTTACTAAGAAAAACTTAAGGCCCATGTCAATACCCACTGTGTTATCTGGTGTAGGTATGGCATCAGTTTTAAGGCTAGGCACAGTCATATCTTCTAAACTAAGTCCGATATACCAGCCGTCAGCTTTACGCGTGATAGTAGCAGTTTTTATTTTAAAATCGTCAGGTATGGGGCGGTGCAATATTGCTTTTACCTTTCCAATTTTAGGCAACTGAATAAACTTATCTTGAATGTGTTCAGGCTTAATTGGATCGGGGAAAGTTAAAGAACGATAACGCCCTTTACCTTTGAATCTAGGACGACCAGACTTTTTACCATTTTTATCACCTATCAACCATCGAGTGTAAGTTTTATCAACTCTTGCAATTACATTTTGTAATGTATGCAAAGGAAGTTCTTTATACTCAGGAAATAGAGCTTTAGTATTAGCTAAATCCTTTTGTTGTGACCAACGATTTGGTTGGTCTTTCAACGGTGCAATGCTGCAACAAACTATAGAGCATCGGTTAACATCACAACGGTTTTGTTCCCACCAGTTAAACCTTTCTGCCAACCTGTAATTGTACTGGCGACGGCATAATTCGAGCCAGTGTTCAAATGTGTCTATTTGTTTTTGAGTTAGACGTAAACGGTACTGGTAGGTTATTCGCATTGTTAAAAACTCCTCTGCTTTAGACTTAAATACTGTTTAGCTACCCCACTAAATACCTAATAATCTGCGGATCTATCCTCAAAATCCGCTTTTTAATAGAATGTGGAGGATTCTTGAAAAACCGTTTTAAATCCCGACTCTTAACGAGGTAATTTGTCGCAGAACGCCGAATAGCTTTGAGCCAGCCTCGTTTTACCCATTTAGCTACAGTACAGGGGTTCAATGAAAGAGCTTGAGCAATTTGGCTACAACTATAATTGTCGAGAGTGGGACGTGCAGAATAACCCAACGCATAGAGCTTTTTATGAACAGCTAAAGTTGTGCGATGATAGCCTCGTCTTCTGAGTCTGTATGCTATCTGTTTAGGTGTATAAGCTTCAGACATTTCATCAAGAATTTCTAACTCTTGGGGAGTCCATTTTTTCTTCATTTGTTAACCTCCAGAATTGCTGGTAGAAATATTTAGAGTGACTTGCTTGATTTCTTTCTCCGGGGCGGGGTCTTTACTTTTGCAGCCCAACACCCGCCCCATAATCTAGACAACCTTGTGTCAATGCTTCTTACCCTGTGGTAATACCTGCTGATTCTGTGGTTGTAGAGATGCTCTGGCTTCAGTTTCAGACACAGATGGCAGTGTTAAAGCCGTCTTATTTGCGTTCTCTGCCCATCTTTCATAAGTCTCATTAGTTACCCAGTGCAATGTTGCCCCCGACTCCGCACCAGAGCGAATCATCTCTGCTGCAACTAAAGCGTCCTTTTCAAAGTCCGACTCCGGGTTGCGGTACGACCATTGAATAAACCAATACGTTCCCAGCGCACCTTCCACTTTCTGAAACTCGGCGCAGAAGATGTAGTTTTTGAGTACGCTAGCGATCGCGCTATAACAAAACTCTTTCGGATCTCCCGCCATTCCCTCTTCACACCACGATTGAAAAGCACGATGGGCGAAGTGATTGTAAAGTGCAGCAAACGAGTCCTTGCTACGGCGGTGCATTAAAAAACAAAGCAGCATTGAGGCTGGCCCTTTGAACTGGTCTTTTAACCCACCAGTTACAGGAATAACCCACAGTTCAGTAAAGGGTTCGTTGGTAAAGTTTTCGTTGATTGTGAGTAAGCGGTCAGGCCGTGAGATGGCAATCGCAAAGTCTGCCTTGTTACCCTTGAGATATCCTCCGGCTTGTGCTTCTAAAATCGTGAGTTTTGGAGGGCAATCGAGTAAGAATTGACCATATTCCTTAGCGCAGTTAGCTTGCAGTTTAGGTTGACTGGGTGGGATGAGAAAAACGCTGTTGTTGATTTTGATGGTTTCCATGATGGTGTTGTATTTGTTGCGTTTGTTTTAGTGAGTTAATGGGCTTAGTGAGTCGGTAATTTGTCAGAATCTTGTGTAATTGTCAACAAAAAACCGTGTTTGGTATTCTGCACTCTTACTAGTTCTCTATCGAGTAATGATTGGATTACTGTTCGTGAAAAATTAATACTGTGTAAAGGAGCAGAACCACCATAGCGGCGCAAGAAAAGCAGCAAGCTAGCAGCCGTGAGGTCAGAGCAGTTTTTGGGCAGTTTAGCCATTAGCTATGCCTCCAGGAATTGCTTTTAATTCGTACTTAAGCAGTTCAAGTTGGCGTAGACATTTTTCTATTTCAGCCTGAATTCCTGCTCTCAATTCCTGTGGTGTCAGTAATTTAATTTCGTTCTCTAAGTGATTTCCTTCATCAATAGAATTGATATCAGGCATGGCGATGTACCGCCAGCCTTCACCATATTCGTATGCTAAAAAACTGTCGCTTGGATAATACTTGATGCCGATAATCAATCCTTGTTCTGCACGTTGTCCTAAAGTAAAACGAGGGTATTTCCAACCGTGTGGAATTGATATTGTTGATTGCATGGTTGTAATTGGTGAAGTTAACTATGCTGCTATGGCTTTATCTGTAACTCTGGATTTCTTTGCTACTTCCATGAAGTCATCCAACCCAACTGCTGCTTCTTCTGCTTGGGCGTACCGAATCTGATCCATAGCGTTAGACCAGTGGGTGATGTGCTGAAATATTACCCCAATCATTGAATGACCTTTATAGACCCGATAATTCTTGGGGCAGGCTCCATTGACGTAAACGAGTGTGTAACCAGGGATTTCGATAATCTCTGCATTCGGGTCTGTTGGCGGTAGAAAAATTTTCTCTAGTGAATCATCCAACTCGGCTACTTGAAGAGAGGGCGTAGTTTCTGTGGTGTATGCCATTGTGATGTTTGTTACCTATTACACTGTAGAGGCGATTACAATTGTCTTGATGTGCAATCGCCCTTTTTATCAAACAGAATTCAGGAGTCAGGAGCCAGAATTCAGAATTGAATTCTGTGCGACTGGTGGATGAATAAACGGGTTTAAAACCCTATCGTCTGCACGGTATCTACAATCGGTTGGGGTCTGAATCCCCAACGAACATTGATTCTGACTCCTGAATTCCGACTTCTGAATTCTTCTTCAAGTCAGTGGTTATGCTGCTACAGCTGGTCGGACTCCCAAAAACGTAATCGTTTCTGAAGCACTCGATGCGAATCTGTTCATGCCGTATGTGCGGGGTCTGGAATACCAGCCTTGGTAATTGCAACCGATGTAGCCTACTAGCTGATTATTTCGGTAAAGTTTAGTACTGAAGGATAACCAATCAATCTGGGGATGCCACAGGTTGAACTTGACACAAGCTTCTTCTAATTCATCGCTGAGGCGTTCATTGCGCTCCAATGGAGTTTCTGGAAGTGTCGCTTTAACCTCTGCAACTCTTTTTGCGAACCAGTCTCGGTCAAAAGGCAAGCAGCTACCGTTTATGAACCGCACCCATACCGTAATCCCGCCTTCAATCCAGATTGTACGCACTGTTTCGGGTTGGACTTCGATAATCTCGCCAATGATGCGACGGTCACGAGATGTTAGGGGGTCTTTGGTTGGCGCTACAGCTTCGGATTGGGATTCGAGGTAAGTGTACAGTTCTGCTTGGGCTAGGGCTTGTTCATCTCTGCGAGGGGCATCAGCAAATGTGATTAGTGTGTTGAGATTGAAGCTTGGAGGTGCTTGCTCTGTATAGGTTGAATGCGTCATAATTATATTCCTGACTCATGCTTTGGGTTAGGTTTTGACAAAGGGCGATCGCTTCGTTTTCCAGACTGCGGCGGTCGTCTTTTGTTTAGGCTTATAAATATAGTATATTGTCTGTTATCCCATTTGTCAATACATTGGGATAACAAAATATAAATACTTGGGAGTACACTTGTTAATACAAGGGTTTCGCTGATAGCGTTGATCAAGAAAAGAGGAAAGTACTATGACTGAATCAAGGCTAAATATCAGGATTTCACCAGAAAAGAAGGATGCTTTTTACCAAAAGGTCAAGGAAGAAGGTAAGAACGCTACCGATGTCCTGCTTGATTTAATTGAGCAATATCTGGGTAACAAAGCTGAGTCTGGCGATATTGTGGAGCTAAAGCACAGAGTCGCAAAATTAGAAGAGTTAGTATTGGGGGAAACTGCCGCCTGAGAGAAGAGAACGAATCTCTCAGGCAATTACTAGAAAAACTAAAAGAAATGCTCAAGGAAAAACCCGCCAACCAATAGGCGGGTTTACTGCTTTAAAGGTGTTGCATCTTTTGTGATGATACTGTGCTACCATTTGGGATAACAAACATATTCTGTAAAAGTGTCACATCCCACATGGAAGTGGCGCATCTGTACCACCTGTGAGAACAGTTGGCTACAGGTAGTAAACAGGGGGTATAGCTAGTTCCTCTACACCTCAAAATATGTTTTGTGCCTTTCAAAATTTGGAGAAAACTAAACCCCTTGAGTTAGTGCCTCAAAAACATTGCTCTTTGGTCAGTCTCACAAATTGCACAGTTCATGATCAATAAAACAATATCAAATCGCCCTGTACCATCTACAGTGGCTAATTTCGTTCGCCCATATAAGCAGTTTTTTACGCGGTATGCAGCACATATAGGTAAAACCATGCTGACACTAAACCGTTCCGAGACAACATCAGCACTCGATTATAGCAACCTCAACACCAGCATCCAGGAAACCTTCACCGCCATCGACAGATTCGAGTGGCAAGCGGTAGATGAAATTCTCCAGATGCGAGAACAGCAGCTTTATCTGCAAGCTGGATATAAAAACTTTGAAGAATACTGCCAGCGTGAGTTATACGCCTGGGGCGGATACCGACGAATCAACCAACTGCTAGGAGCCAAAAAGGTCATAGACGCAGTTGGTGAGTTGGGCGGACACATTAAAAATGAGCGTCAGGCCCGTCCACTACTACGGTTAGTCAAGGAACCAGAGAAACTAAAACAAGCTGTAGCGATCGCTCTCAAAGATAACCCGTCCCCTGGTGAATCAGACTTTGCGGCTGCTGCAAATATTGTGGTTCCTCAACTTCCACGCAAAAAGCAATCTACTCAGGAACCAATGGTTCCCAAAATTCAAGAACCAGTGGTTCCTCAAAAAGCCATTGTCACAGTTTCACAACAGTCACACCCTCGTTATGGGGATTCGGGAGTGATTGAGGCAGACGCACCAAATCGTTGGCAACAGATTGTTACCTTTGCTGATGGTGAGAGGCTGCTCATCAACAACACCGATTTAGATGCCCCCAGCGTTCCCTTTCCCAGAGAGCGAAATTATCCACCAGAATACACGGAAGCGATCGCCCAAATCAAAGAGCAACACCAGCAGGAGTTAGAGCGTCTAGAGCAGGAATTGAGAATTGGGCTACAAGCAGAAGTTAATGCTAGAGCCGAAGCCCAGGTACAAGAACAAATCCAATCCTTGCAGCAATTGTACAAGCAGCAGAGGGAGCAGAATATTCAGTTGCAACAACGCCTAGATGAGATGGAATCCCTACGGCAGTTGGAGACTGAGAACCAACAGCTTAGGCAGCGTATTCAGGATTTGGAAAACGCCGTAGAGCAGCGTCCTTCGCAACAGTGGGGGAATACCATGACCCAGCAAGCGACCAAAGTTTTGAACAAGCAAGTTAAACAGGCGTTAGAGAAAACCATTGATTTGCGATCACTGGCCCAAGAACCCCCCAAGGAGAACGCCCAAGAATGTCTACGGCTGATGGGTATGGCGTTGAAGAATCTCGCCAGTGCTATGAACAATACCCAAGCGCTCGAAGCTGCGGCGATAATTCTGGGAAGTGAGCCAACACCAACTGCGATCGCATATCGAGCCGAGCAATTAGAAATGTTGCCCCAAGCAGTTAGCGACATTAGGGCAGTGCTAACTAAACCAGGGTGTATGTGGCAGGACTATTGGGCAGTGGCCCAAGAGTATGAGGTGATTAAACAGGATTATTGGGCGGAATTGACCACCCAAGAAACAGAATTAATTACTGCTCTCCAGAACGCATCCCTTCAACCGCGCACTATTGGCGTTGGTTCTGTCGTTGCCCACGCCGACCCTTACCGAACTTTGTATGTAGAGAGGGGTGAAGTAGTAGAGGATTTAGGCGAGGAACTTTTGGTTGCCTGGGATTGCTGGAAGGAGCAATCAAAAAAGACTGATAGGTATTTCCGAGACGAATTGCGATTCTGGCAACCGGAAAAAGAGTAGGTGAAGTTGTTGATTAGAGCGATTGCTTAGTTAAAAACTGTGCAATCACCCTATGAAAAGTGTCTCCGCCGCAAACGGTAGACAACAACACGATTATAACAATGTAGCTAGTTGTACTGCTAAATGTACTGATAACTTTTAAGACCGATAAATAGCAAACCAAACTCTGCATCACAGTGGGGGAAATTTCCGTGCGTCAACATAAACAGGAGATTGTAAAATGACCGCAACCATCACAAAACCCAAGCTCAAAAAGGCTGCTGCTAAAGCACAATCACCGTATAAGCGGCTTCATGTGATTATTCCGATTCAAGATATGCTGTGGGCATCGCAACAAAAGCCTTCAGTCAATCAGCTATGGCAGGAGTGTTGGACGGCTGACCCCTATGGTTCTCGGTGGATGCCTCTTTCTACTGGGATGGGGTACAGTACTTTTATCTCTGCAAAGAAAATTCTCTCCGAAAGTGGACTGTTCATTTTCAAACCAGACAAGTCGATTCAGGATGGACGAGAAACTGCTAGCTGGATGGTAAGGAATTTGCACGGCAGCAGAATGAAGGAGTTCTGGGAGAAACCCAATGCTGAAAATCAGGAACCAGATTCTACAAAACAAGAATCAAATGCTGAGATTTCAGACAAAGATGCTGGCTCTGAAGAAATGGGTGCTTTGTATGAAGCATCTATTTCAGATCAAAGTCAGTCAGAGAAAGGGTTCTGTGAACCCTCACGAACTGTTCAGGAACACCTAACGAACTCTACAAAAGAGTTCGTTAGGTGTGTCTCTGACACGCTTACAGGAAATTCAGATGAAGAGGAGACGGCTCATGCGCCCTTGGGGGGCGCTTCGCCTCAGACTGTTGAAAGCGTGAAAGAGTTGGAGGAAGAGTTACCTGCGGTAACGGACTGTACGACGCTGGCGCTAGTGGAAGCTGTACAGGGAGAATCTGCTTTGTTGTTGGCTGAAAAGCAGGATTGTGGCGATGAGGCGGTAGTCTCTCATGGAGGCGATTCTTCCGCCGCGCCCGTCGCTCAAAATGAATTTTCTTCTAAGGAAGCGATCGCACATCAAAAAATAGAACCGAGTCGTCCCTCTGCTTCTTTGTTGGCTGAAAATGAGGATTGTGGTGTTGAGCCTACAATCTCTCATGAAGGTACTTGTTCCGCCGCGCCCGTGTCATTAAATCAAAGTGAGATATTTGAATGGTTGGATAGAGCAAACGTTGGAGAATGCCCTCCATTGTGGGTAATTCAATATTTGCTAGACAGCAAGTATTATGCCAGTATGAGGGCAACAATCAGCAAGTTTGAGAAGCAGTGGAATATATCTGTGGTCAATTATCAGGTGCAAAAATCTAGTGATACCATTTCATGAAAAATCTGATACAGATGTAAGACGTGAAAGCTTCGCTGCATCTAAGTTTTTTAATTGCGAATTGCGAATTGCGAATTGGTATGAGGCGTTGTTTACTGCTGTTCGCGGAGCGTCTCGTAGAGAAGACATCGCCATTAGATCCAAGACTAGACTATTGCGAATGGAGAAACTGAAAATGGGTTCTCTGGTTGGGAAAAATCCTGGTTTTGACTTCCTCCAACAATGCTGGAAGGATGATCCGGCTTTGCAGATTGTGATCAAGAAATTGCTGGCGAAGTTTCCGCAGTG
The DNA here is from genome assembly GCF_013393905.1 of Nostoc sp. C052. Classification (GTDB taxonomy): domain Bacteria; phylum Cyanobacteriota; class Cyanobacteriia; order Cyanobacteriales; family Nostocaceae; genus Nostoc. The sequence goes on along the minus strand of NZ_CP040273.1, from coordinate 366,483 downwards.
GGGGATTGCGATTGTTGATGGCGTGTTGCTTAATACTGGGAGCAATAGCACGATCGCTGACTTTGAAGGAAGCACTCCGAACAAGGATTGGCGTTAATTCACCAGAAGCCGTGTTTGTGCTGCTTGTAAGGAGGAGAGAAAAACGGAGTCCACACAGTCCAAATCTACTGTGGAGGATTGGTTTAAGTGGGCGAGACGGCAGAGGGTTGTGATTGCAATGTCGGTTGAGGTTGTGTATACGCTGGATGGTGAGGCGGCCGCGGTTGCGGAGATGATGCGGCGGTGTCCAGTGGGGGAGTAGGGTTATGCGTCTGCTTATTAGTTCTAAAATTAGCTCTACTCGTAAGGCTCTTAACTTTTCTATATCCAAAGGTAATTTAGTTAAGAAATAATGCAAGCTTTGCTGGTTATCCAGCCCAAAAATTTTTGCTTTTTAATTTAAAGTAATTGTGGATAATGCTTGGTAGGGTAAGTCAATTCGAGTAGTTTAAGGTATGAGCACTCGCCCTGCGACCGCACTCACTTTCTGATTAATTTTGACTGGTTGCCACTCCCAATCGTTGTTTCAATAACTGAACTACTTGATTAATCCCTTCAATGGGACATCGTGCTAAAACTTCAGCATCTTTTAGGGCATCCTGGAGTATTTCTAGTGCTATATCTTCCTCAAGCATTGTTTTTATCTTTGTGATAGCTTCTTCGGTTTCTCCTACAGCAATTTTGTAGAGTATGCGGCTAAGTTTCAGGCAAGGTTCATCTTCTTGGTATACTTCTAAGCCTTTTTGCCATTGTTTTTGAGCTGCCTCTATGTTGCCATGTAAAGCGTAGGCTGTGCCAAGATAAATCATTAGATGCTGAAAGCAACTTACTTCAAAATTTAAAACTCGCTTTGCACCATTATCATCTTTAAGATTGTCAGATATAATTTCAATAAGTTGCTCGAAGCTTGAAATCGCTTCTTCATATCGCTCTAAATAGGTTAAAGCCACACCTTTTTCATACCAGCCATACAACGCAAAATAATGATTTGGATCGAGTTTTAAGGCTTCGTCGTAGGAATAGATTGCATCTTCATATCGCTGCAATGCTGCTAAAGAAAAGGCTCGGTTATGCCAAGCTAAATAGTAATCAGGATTGATTTTAATTGCTTGGTCGTATGCAGCGATAGCTTCTTCATAATGCTGCACTTTATACAATGTCCAGCCTCGACCATTCCAAGCATCGTAATAGTTATGTTTGAGTTTAATTGCTCTATCAAAAGAAACAAGTGCGTCTTCGTAGTGTTGTTGCTTTTCCGCTAATAACCAGCCTCGTTTTTTCCAAAGTAAGGCTTTTTTAGGTTTGCGTTCCAGCCATTCATCATAGTAAGAAATTAACTCATTTGACCGATTTAAATTCTTTAGTGTTGCCTCCAGGTTTGACCAAGCTGTTTCCTGATTTGGGTCGAGTTGAATGGCTTTTTTATAGTTGGCAATCGCCTCTTCATTCCGCTCTATTTTTTGTAACTCCCAACCCCGATTATTCCAACTCCAGTAGTCCTTGGGATTAATTTCAAGAGCTTTATTGTAGGATGCAATGGCTTCTTCATGTCGATTTAAATTACTTAATGCTTGACCCTGAATCTGCCAGACTCGGCACCATTTAGGTGTGAGTTTAACTATTTTTTCATAAAATAGAATTTCTTTTTCATGTCGTTTGAATAAACGTAAAATATAGCCAGGAAAGCATACTATATCTGCACGGCAAGATAGTAACCAGGAGGGCAGCCAAAATAGCCAGTAAAAAGTCCAAAAGTTCCAAGTAATCGGTAACTTTATCCACCATTCTTGGAATGGCTCAAAATCTGGAAGATATATGGTAGGAGAAATGCCTAACTTTGTTTGGCATACATGAAGTTCTTTGAGGGTTTTGGGATGATTAGCCAAATAATCTTTCAGGTAATCACAACCTTCTGTTAACAGTTCATCTAAATCTTTAACATGCCACAGCCAGCCTTGACCCTCACCTTGAATAACCAGCAGCTTGCCATCAGGACTAAAATTAATACTATTGATATTTTTGATATTGCCATCAGCGGATATAAATTCACCTACCTGTTGTCCTTGAATATTCCACAAACGTACTTTTGTCTGATTTTCATCAGCTTCTATCGCAGCTAACAGTTTGCTATTGGGACTAAACTTGATATTTTTAACTTCACTGTCACCAGAGGGAAATTCAGCTACTTGTTTTCCTTGGAGATTCCAGAGACGCACTTTTGCGTTATATCCACGACTTTCTAGAGTTGCCAAAAGTTTGCCATCGGGACTAAACTTGATATCATTTACATAGCCAGTCGTCGCAAAAGAGGCTAACTGTTGTCCTTGGGTGTTCCAGTAACGTACAATTTGGCGATCTTTATGAGTTTCTAAAGTAGCTAACAGTTTGCTATCAGGAGTAAAGCCGATCCTTGAAAGCATAGCTTCAGGAATAATCGTCGCTACAATTCGCTTTTCTGCAAAACTCCATAGCCGTACTTCGGATTTATAACCAATAGCTAACAACTTACCATCAGGACTAGAACTGGGACTTGAAACGAGGGATGAAATAAAGGCTGGAAATGTACCAAGTTGTTGTCCTTGAAGATTCCGTATCTGCACTTTTCCATAATTTATTGCTTGACCTTCAATAATAGCTATTGACTCACCATCGGGACTTAAAATCACATCTTCTATTTTGGCAGCAGGAAATTCTGCTATTTGTTGTCCTTGAAGATTCCATACTCGCACTTTGCGGTTACGATCTGTTGAAAAACCACCTTCTATAGTAGCTAGTCTCTTACCATCGGCACTAAATCTCACACTACTATATGTAAAGACAGTTGGAGCTATATAGTTAGTTGAGAATGCCGTTATCTGCTTTCCTTGAAAGTTCCATAACCTGATTATATTTTTGTCTAAATGGCCTTCAACAGTAGCCAAAACTTTCCTATTAAAACTAAAAATAATATCATTGAAATTTCTTGTAGTAAATGTATTTATTTTTTGCCCTTGTATGCTTCGTACTTTTATTTGCCAATCACCCATCACACCGCGGATGTTTAATCCTTCTTTAGTAGTAAATAGCTTGCCATCATCACTAAAAGTTAGATGTTCGATAATGCTAGAGGGAAATTTTGCAATTTGCTGTTTATAAAGATTCCATAAATAAATTTTATTGTCTTTAACAACAGTAAGCTGCTTGCCATCTGGACTAATTTTAATATCTTTAATATTGGGAACAGCAGGAATTTCAATTATCTCTTGTCCTTCAAAGTTCCACAGACGTAATTTTCCATTTCTCGCATCATCAGCCGTAGCTGTAATACCTTCATGAACAGCCAAAAACTTGCTGTCATCACTAAAAAATATCCGAAAAGGATTGCTTGCAGGCAATGTAGTAATTTGCTGTTTTGGTATGTTCCACAACTGTAGTTTTTGACTGTATCCATACTTTTTAAGTATAGCTAGATTATTACTATCAGGGCTAAATTTAATCTCATCAACTTCATCAGTTTGAAAGGAAGCTATAAGCTGATTTTTAGAAGAGTATAAATTTACTTTATTGTCAGCACTAATGGTTGCTAAAAATTTGCCATTATGACTAAATCTTAGTGATTTAAAATCATCACCATGTTTTCCTTGCAAGTTCCATAGACGTACTTTTCTTTTTAGAGAATCTTCACGTTCTTCAATTGCTAGTAATTTACTGTCGGGACTAAAATTCACTTCTTCGACATCACCAGTGGAAAACGTAGCAACCTGTTTTCCTTGCAGATCCGATAGGCGTACTCTTCTAGTATTGTTATATGCTTCACCTTCAACAATAGCTAACAGCTTACCATCGGGACTAAAGCTGACATTATTAACATTAGTAACAGGAAATGACGCAACTTGCTGTCTCTGGATATTCCATAATCGCATCTTGTTTTTAGAACTACCAAAATTATTGTCATAATCGGTAATAGCTAGCAGTTTTTGATCGGGACTAAAGCTGAGACTAGAAAAACTTCTACCGTTAAGTGAAAATTCAGCTACCTTTTGCCCTTGCAGGTTCCAGAGACGGATTTTGCCATCATATCTATAATCTCCTACAGTAGCTAATAGTTTGCTATCGGGGCTAAACTGAAGGTATTCAATCTTGTGGTCAGCTGAAAATGTAACTATTTGCTGTCCTTGCAAATTCCGCAATATTACTTTGTTATCACCTCCAGCAGTTGCCAAGAGTTTGCCATCGGGACTGAACTGAGCATCTTGGAAATTCCCATTCTCATCTTCAATCCGATTCTTTTCCTGAATGCGATCTAAGATTGTTTGCAAGGATAAGATTGGGGTAGTAGTCGGGTAATTCTCTAGAGGACGACCATCACTAACAATATCTTTTAATTCTTGTGCTGCTCGCATAGTGGAAACTAAGGTATCTAGTTGCGAGAATTTAAACTGTTGTCCAACGTTCTTTCCCTCTCGTTCTATTCTGGTAACAGTCTGCGTTTCTTTCAAATCTTTTTGGGCTTTTTGCAGATTTGTACTTGCCCAAGTTATTACGGATACTGCTCCAACTGAGATTAAAATGAATCCAGCAACACCTCTTTTAATTGTGCGTTTAGCTTTTTGATTCGCCTTAGTTAATATCTGACTTGCTTCTTTTTCTGCTGCTAAAGCTGTTTGTGCTTCTCGCCTATCAAAGTCCAGACTAGCGTTTAAAAAATGATAATCTGCATCGCTCAAATTTTTATCTGCCGCCCAAATTTGAGCATCTTGTAATGCTTGTCCCCGCAATAAACGTGATTCATCTTGATAATTTGAATTTAACCAAGCAGTAATTGCTTCACTATAAGGACGCAAATCTGCTAAGGCTTTTCCTACCCAAACGGAATCAAACACTAACTCATAAATGCGATTGTAAACTCTCAAACTACCTTGCTGTTTAACAACTAATCCTGATAGTTGCAATTGTGTTTGTTCGTAACTATTATCAATAAGGATTTCTCCTTTTTGTAAAATTTGCTGGTATAGTCCCAAAAGTTTACTCATAGATAGACCGTTATACAAAAGGCGATCTCGGATCGTTCTTAAATGTTCTGGCTCATCTTGAGATTCCCAGTTTTCAATTATAAACCAGCGAACTAATTCAGGGATTAAGGACTGGGGATGGGCGACTGAGATTAATTCGATATTTTCAGGAGATGGGAAATTTTTCGTGTCTACGTATTCCAAAAAAATTTTACATAACTTTTGAGTCAGAAATGGTTGCCCACCAGTCCATTGTAAAATCTCCTGTATTATGGCCTGGGGATTACTGAATTTACCATACAAACCCTTCTCTAAAGGTTTAACTTCATGTAGTTGGAAACCCTTAAGAGAGATTGCCTGACCAATATTAAATGGTGTACACTGTTTATCTTGTATTAGACTTGTTGGTGATGCCACTCCCAGTAAACAAAATGTGAGGCGATTGTATTGGGGATTATCAACACGCTTGTTATAACAAGCACGAATCAATGCAAAAAAGTCATCTGCGGGAAAATTCAAGCTGAGTACGCTATCGATTTCATCAATAAAAATAACGATACTCTCTTGAACTTCAACAAGTAATACTTCTTCCAAAAACTTGCGAAATCTTGTAACTAGCGAATTTAACTGATTCGCCTCCCACCAATCGCCAAAGTCTAAATCTAATCCAAAACTGTCAATGAGTGTGTCAATTAAATCTGCATACCATTGTTCAGGAGGTACATTCTGAATACCTCCAGCAGAAAGGTCAACGGCTGCACATTGTACGCCATCATCTCTCAATCGCTGCATGGTTCGCACACGCAAGCTGGATTTTCCACTCTGTCTGGAATTCAGTACGTAACAAAACTTCCCCGCTTTCAGTCCTTCATATAACTGTGAATCAGCTTCTCGTATGACGTAGGTGCTGGCATTTTCAGGTAGACTTCCAGAGAATATGTATTGGTCAACCACGATTTACCTACTCCAAACGAGTTGAGAAATACTGACGATACAAATCACAACCAGGAACGCAATCATTACTAACAAGTTTTACTAATCCCAAGCTATGCAACTTAAACGCAACTTCAGTCTCTAACCTCACAGGTGCATTCGTCATTACTATTTTTTTATACCCTATCTCAAGCTGGGGATTATGTTGTAAATGCCACAGTTGTTGCCGCAAGTGGTCACTAAAGATTCCTTGCTCTGTTGGCGCAAGTTTCAAGAGTTCTTCTAAGGTCACTTGCTGGCTTTTGAGATGGGCGATTGCGGATTGTACCAAGTAAGGATGCCCCCCAACTAACCCCATCAACTGAGCCAAATCTTGTTCTTTCAGTAATCCTAAATCTTGCTGTTTGGCGAGGTCTGTTATTTGTTGCAAATTAAATTCGGGTAAGTCAATCGCCAATCCCACATTAAACGGGGAGTGATTACTGTCCAATGAAGGATAAGATTCAGTGGAATGAACTACTACTAACCGCAGCTTCTTCCAGATATTACCAATCTTGTCTCCTTGTTTCGCTGCCTCATACCATCCCCGCAGTAACAAGCAGAATTGAGGGAAAATCTCTGGATATTCAAACAGTCTCTCAAAGTTATCTATAGCTAAAACTAAGGGAGTATCAGTAAGGGATAATAAATATTTTTGAAAATAACGGGTACAGTTTTTATTCAGCCCAAAAACCTCTTGCCATTGTTTTTCTAGTTGGGGTTCTAGCTCCAGACTGTCAGCAACATCAACACATAACCATTGCAGAAATGTTTTTAAGTTAGCCAGAACATCTATATCAGCCAGTTGTAAATCTAATTTTGCAGTTTGATAACCTTGTTGTCTTGCATAGTCTAGGGTTTTTTCCAACAGTAATGTTTTACCCATTCTCTGCGGGGCTTTAAGACGAATCAATGCCCCTGGTTGCACAATTGCTTTATAGCATTTGTCTTCAATTGGTGGTCTTTCAATATATATACTTGTGTCTGCCCCTAGTCCAGAGTTCTCAGCCGCTTGCAACTGTTGTTCAATTGCATCCAACTTGTCACCAAGCTCATAGAGTGTGCGCTCCTCTGACTCAAGCTGGTTTTCGTATTGAAACTTGCGGGATACATCTGTTTCAATAACCAATGCTGTTCGTAGATTTGCAACTTTCTGGCTTTGAAGAGTGTAAGCTTTTTCGAGTGAGTCTCTTTCGGACTGCGATCGCTGGCGTTGATTCTGTGATTGGACTGAATTACCTGATGCTACAGTCTGCTGCCCAAAGTGAATGTTGTAGATGTCGCCGCCAATTTGCCCAGCATTCACTGTGCCAGCGTTGATTAACCCGCCGCCAAACTGGGAATTGCGTAAGTCGTTGCTGACTTGCTTTGGGTCTTGTGAGTCGGGCATGGGTCGGTTTGGGCAGGTTTAAGCGTTATTGTTGTGAATATTACCACCTATTCGTTCTGAGTTAACGTTGACGTTGACCGTGCTAGCTGTTTATGACTTGTGATCGCTTGCTTTGCTTTTATCTGATACTCAATTGTACAGACCAACAATTACCTTGAATCACGCCTAAACTCGGTTTGGGCGAAGTGGTCTTGCAGCAGTTTGTGGATGAAGCGGTAGCGGCCGCCGACACGCTGGAGTAACATACGCTCGGTGCAGTAGTCGAGAAAACGAGCGTAGTTCCAGGGGATGTAGCCGTTGAAGTACAGAACGAGACGTAAAGAGAAGTGTTGGATACAGGCTTCACCACAGAATAGTCCTGTAATTACCCCAAACATTACCCCTCTATGCAGTCCAAAAATTAGCCATCCAATTACCCCAAATAATAGGGTTAATAAAACAGCATTGACACTAGATTTCCAAATGCCTTGATTAGGAATTAATTTTGTTTCTATAAACGAACCAGACTGCTCTCCAGCAAGACCAAAAACTAGTCCAAAAAACAACCCCAAAACTAATCCTAAAACCAAGCCAAAAACCAATCCTCCTATTACCCCAATAATCAACCCAATGATCAGCCCTGTAATTAGTCCTGTAATTAGTCCAATGAGCTTTCCCCCTAGTCCTCCAACTACTCCTAAAATTAATCCTGCAAGCATTCCTCCAGCCAATGCTCCAACTAGCCCAAAAACTAGCCCAAAAAATAAAATCAAATTTAGCAATTCATAATTGAAATTAAACCAAGCGATATTTTCTATAAGTGTAATTTCTTGCAAATTACGTATATAAATAGAATTAAAAAATATTTCCAATATTAGTACTCTCGTGACTCCCCAAAGTGGAATCCCAACTACTCCTCCAATCAGTCCAAATAGTGGAACTCCACTTAATCCGGCAATTAATCCAAATATTAATCCAAATATAAGTTTGTATATATTTATACTGTTTTTGTTAACTAACCAATATGGTTGTATTTGTTCAATTAATAACTCAGTTTTTGAATCTTTTTTAAGCTGTTGAGCTAGCCAATGGAGCCAAAATATAGTTTGTTCTTTGTTTGTAAAGCTCCACCTTGCGTATGTTTTAATTTTAACTTCACGTTCTAACATCCTTGATACATAGGTATTTAGTAAATATTCTAGGCGTGCTTCTGTACTTAAAAGACACTGCCATTTTTCAATAGATATTTCTTCCATAGCTAGTACAGTAATGCTTAATAAAAAAGGTGTTTGAACTAGCTCTAGTAAATCGGAGTCGTTGCTAATAATTGCCCATAAGTCTATTCGCTTAATACTAAAAAGGTAATTATAAATTTGGTTATTATTAAAAGGCTGTAAACAAACAGCACCATTGAGTTGAACCTGAGTAGAGTAATTATTGTATTCTTCACTTCTACTACATATAACCATATAAGATGGACGCTCTTGGCTTAGTAAAAGCTGATTAATTCTTTGAACACAGATTTCTTGACGCTGTGGTTTTAGTTCATCGAGAGCATCTAGAAAGAGTAATAGCTGATGGTTTTCTACCCACTGTTTACCAAGTTTGGTTGAGACACCGTATTTCAATTTAAGTTCCGTCAGTAACCAATCAGTTAAAGGTTGGCGGTTATCTTTCCAAGAGGATAAATTAAATAAAACTGGAACAGGATAATCAGGCTGTTCTTCTGCTCGTTGAATTAAAGCTTGTGCTAGTTCTAATTGTGTCGTTGTTTTCCCAGAACCTGGATTACCCAGGATTAAAAGTTTACCTGCTATTTCTTGAGAATCAAAAATATCTAAAATTGTTGTGCTATCTGAGAGAACTTCAGGAGGCTTTAAACCAATTTTTATTTCTGTATCCCAAGGTCGCTTTACTTGTTGCGGTTGTAACTCCTTTCCTAAATTAATCAGTAGAGTATTATGTAGAGACTGGCTTAACCGCGCTGTAACTTCTTGTTTGACTGTGGCTAGTAGTAAACGCTCATTCTTTGGTCTAGCAGGATTGCCTACTGGTGTTACTGTTGGCTGTCCCAAGAAGATATTCCAAATATCTCCGCCAACTCGTCCAGCATTCACTGTCTCAGCATTAATCAAACCACCGCCAAACTGTGAATTGCGTAAGTCATTACTGGAGACTTGCTTTGGGTCTTCTGAATCCGGCATGGGTTTGACTTGAGCGTTCTTAAGCGTCGTTGTTCTGAATGTTACCACCTATCTGGTCTGTATTAACATTGTTAGCATCCACTATGCCACTTGCAAACTGCGGATTTTGCATATTGTAGTTAGAAACTTTCCTCGGATTTTCTACCAATGCTTTTTGAACTGACCCTTGTTGTTCCACTATGTCAAATAGGCGGTTAATTTGTGCTTCCTGTTTGGAAATAAGGGTATCCTTATCCTCAAGTCTTGCTTGGTACTGCGCCTCTAATGCCTTAGCTGCAAATTCATAGCCCTGCATGAAATCGCTGTGGATTTTCGCTTTATCTGCATCAGGGGCAACTGCTACTCGGACTACAAGAATGCCATCGCCTTTCTTCTCAATGCTTTGGACATCTAGTTGAGCGCCTTGGTTTTCGACTTCTAATTTTTTGAAGGAATAGGCGAAAGCGTCCCAGTCGATGCCGTTACGGAAGATTAGGTCAACTGTTTCTAGGGATTTTTGGAACAGTTTGGTGAATTCTCCAGGAGCAAAGTTACCACTGCTGGGGCGGCGTTCTTTTTGGTACTCTTCAAGGTAAACATACTCACAATTTACCCCTTCAAAGCTTGTAATAGAATTAATGATCCAATCTTCTATACACGCCCCAGTTAGTGTTGCATTATTGAAATTAGCAGATATAGCTTTGGTTGTTTTCAGATTGGTTTCACACAACAAAGCTTCAGTAAAGTTAGCTTTCCAAAGTACAGCATCTACAAAGAATGCTTTTGTAAGGTTGGCTTTGGTAAGGTTAGCTTTAGAAAAGTTGCTACGGTAAAGATAAGCATTGCTTAAGTTAGCCATTGTCAAATTTGTTCCACTTAAGTCACAATTGACAATATTTCCACTAATTTCTAAGCCAGCAAAGTTAGCATTACAAATTTCTGTCTCACTTAGATCAGCCAGTGTAAGATCCGCTCCGCAAAAAATAGCGTTAGAAATAACAGACTTTTTCAAAATGCTATTTTTTAAACTAGCACCGCTAAAATTTACTCTTTTAAGGTAAGCGTTTTGAAGGAAAGCTTCATCAAGATTAGCATTATCTAGATCAGCGCCTTCTAAGTTAGCTCTAGATAAATTAATATTACTCAGGTTGGATTTCCTGAAAATAGCAGCACTCAAGTTAGCATATACTAGTACAGCATGACTTAGATTTGCTCTGCTAAGGTTAGAGTTACTAAAATCAATTCCTATAAGGAAAGCACCGCTTAGATTAATATCTGTCAGGTCTGGGGCAACTTCACTATTTTTTTGTCTCCACTCATTCCAAACCTTAACTCCTTGCCTAAGTATTGTTAAATGCTCTTCATTCGCCATCTTTAGCTAACCCCTATACTTTATCTTTAGCCAGCGAACTACTCCACCTCCTGCCACCCTTCTATCGATGCCAGCAGTATATTAATCAAAGGATTATCGATTAATTCCTTCAATGCTCCTGTTCCCCCAGCCTTCAACGCACCAATTACTTTTGCTTTCAGTGTCGGGTTACGCTCAATCTCATCGACTGCCTTAGCCACAACGCTCATCTTCTCCAATGTGGTAGTCGTGGGGTTTGTCTGGCTTAATTGGTTGAGAAGTTGCTGAATATCGGCGGCGGCTTGGGCGAGATTTTGCTTTTGTTCGGGGTTATAGTTGGTGATGTTGCCGCCGATTTGTCCTGCATTTACCGTGTCGGCGTTGACTAGTCCACCTGCGAACTGGGCATTTGATAAATTAAAATTACTGTATTTTGGATGTTCTTTAGACATGAGTTTTTGCTCTCTAACTTTTATGGATATAGTGATATAAATTAAAATAAGATAAAATCTTTAGATCAAATATATCTTTATAAAGATTTGACTATTTAAATTGATATAAATTTGATGCTATTATGGTTATTTTAATTCATTATTCCATAAGTCGCTTTTAAATTGTCTTTTGTCCAAACATTCTGAAAATTTGAACTGTTATCAAGGATTACACAGACCGGGTTGATAGGAGTATTATTTGATAAAGCTTGGTTATAAGTTTCAGCTTCTAAGTCGTTAATAAAAAAAGGGAAATTTTCTGTTAATTTCGCTTTTTCTTTATCATCTCCTACCCAAGCAAGAACTATTAATTCATATTCTCCTGCTTTGATCTCAAATTTTTCTCCAAAAGGATTCCAATCAAATCTAATAAATTTGCTGACTGTTGATTGACTAGGAAGCGGGATTGGTTGAGCTACTTCACTATTTTGTGCCTTATCATCTATATAAGTTATAAAAGTAGCAGCTACCATATCAAAATATTTTTTAGGGTTATCTTTACGACCGATAGCTAACCGTATTTGGGTTATTGAAGTTCCTTTTGATCTCCAATTATAGAAAGTTATAGGTAAAAAAAATGAAATACCTCCAAATACTTTATTGCCTTTAGCATCAGAAAAATAGCTGGGAAAAAACAGTAAGTTCTTTCCAACTAGCATTTTTGGGTCTGCTGGTCTAAAATAAGTATAGTATGCAACTATTGCTGATACAAAAAAACTAACCAAAGATATCACAATCCCTATAGATGCTAATAAGTCAGATTGTTTCATAAAATTAATTACGTTAAAAATTAGTTGTAATAAATTATACAGTATATCTGCGGAATGTAGTTATAAATTTCCAGGTAGTTGAGTAGCCTTGAGCAATTCCATATGATTAGCATGATTTTTTCCGAATAATCAAAATTTTAAGCTCAAGCTTTATTAGACTGAGGCTCCGCGCCAGATACAGTCCCAAAGCCTTGAGATCCCTGGCGACCACTTCCATCGCAGCGATACCACCGCCCTCAATGGATTCCACAAAATCCTCACGGGAGGTAAACGGAAAATCTCCAGTCTGCCAAAGTCCCAGGCGATTGGCGTATGAGAGATTTGAGACAATAGTAGCACCAGTTGCAGAAACATAGATAACCCGTGCTGATGACAGTGCGTTTTGCAACCGCAGCCCAACAATACCTTGCTGGGATGCTGCAACCATACCAAGTTTGCCCTCTTGTGCCATTGCATTGCCCATGCTGTGGCACTCGTCAAAGGAGATAGTACCCTCAAAATCCTTACCTGCCCATTCAACGATTTGCTTAAGCCGACTTTTACCGTTCTTTTGAGAACGTAGAGTAGAGTACGTGCAGAACAGAATGCCTTGGGTGAAGGGAATTGGATCGGCAAGTTTGATGTTGCCCAGGTCGATAATATCTTTTTCACTACCTCCGAGCGCACACCAATCTCTACGTGCGTCCTCAATAAGAGCAGAACTCTTTGATACCCAAATGGCTTTTCTTCGTTCCTGACACCAGTTGTCGAGGATGATTCCTGCACATTGTCTTCCTTTCCCTGCGCCTGTCCCATCGCCTAAGAACCAGCCACGACGAAATTTTACAGCATTTTCTTCGCCAGTTGCCGCTACAGTCACATTATCCCATGAATCATCGACAATATAAGACCCAGAAAGAAATTCACCGTGCGCCTGACCTGCGTAAATAACGCTTTCAAGTTGTCCTTCAGATAACAATCCTTGTGAGACAATGTTTCGCGGGAGATGCGGTTTGTAAGTGGGTGGTGGTGGCGAGACAAGCGCTAGGGCTGCACTCTCACAGAGTAGCGAGGGATGAGGTAAAGCGTCCTTGATCCGGATTCTTTGTGGGCGATAGGTTTCGTATAAAGTATCTTTGAGTCCTTCAGTAGCAGACCATTCGACGACTTCGTATTCCAGAATAACCACATCTGGAATTGAAGAAAGTGTTTCTGCTTGAACTACCACAGAGCGTTTTGGTAATTGAACAACTTTTGCGATTGCCGCAGCAGCTTTGATATCTGAGCTTTCCCACGAAGACCTCTGTGGCAACTGCTCAATTAATGCCAGTATTTCAGGCAAATCCAAGGTTTCAGAAATACAGGGGATTTCGCCGGGATTATCAGCCGGAACCTTGTCAATTACTGTGATTCTGGTGTCAATTTGCGTCCCATGCTTTGAGTACACCTTGCCGTTAACCCCGACCGACATTAAAACTCGCGCAAAATCCTGCCACTTAAGGAAAGTCTCTCGCCAGCTTGGGTTAGCCGGAGAAAACCAATTGGCTGTGATTGTTACCAATCGTCCACCGTCAGCCAGTCTTTGCAATGCCGAGTTTATGTGGCGAGGAGTTGCGTCGGGATTGCGACTGTTGATTTTGGGAGATGCGGAGAAAGGCGGATTCATCAGCACAACTGAGGGCTGAGTCTTGCCAACCAGATAGTCGTTAATCTGTTCTGCGTTTACAGAGAATAGCGGTGTACCTGGAAACAACCGACGCAGAATCTTTGTTCTATCGGGTGCAAGCTCGTTGAGCATCAGACTTGCACTGTGCAGTTTAGCCATTTGTGCCAATAGGCCAGTTCCGGCACTTGGCTCCAAAATCAAATCATCAGCCTTTATAAATCCTGCTTTGGCTACTAGATAAGCAAGCGGCAGAGGGGTGGAGAATTGCTGAAGCTGTACTGATTCTTCACTGCGCCGTGTTTGCGTTGGACAAAGGGCTACTAACTTTTCCAATTCCAATAATACTGTTAGCGGCGACTCTAATAAAAGCTTGTAACCTTTTTGGCGCAGATATAATATTTGTGCTACTTCCACAGCTTCGTAAGCATCTTTCCACTGCCATGCGCCCTCTGCTGCCGTGCCGTGAAAGTGGCGATTCATCTGGGACTGAATTGTTTTAGTCCCGATAGTTCGTTTTTCAATCAGTGATTTGGTGAGTTCTTGAGCAACGTTGAGGATTGATTGTCCGTAGTCCAGAACTGTTTCTAGGTCAAATAGAGTTCCTTGTGTGGCTATAAGGCTGACCATATCTATTATATGAATACATCACTTTCGCTTTGGCGTAGCCGTTTGAGCTAAGGACGTGTTAACTATAATTTTTTTGGTACTTTCCAGTTATCTTGCGTGGCTTGGTGGACTGGCGCTTAGTACTAGTTGAGGCGGATTTCTTAGACGTGGACGATTTTGCTTTAGTCCGCTTGGGTTTGATCGGTTGTACTTTGGTAGGTGGGAGTAGTCGGAGTCTGGGGAAAGGGATTATAACTTGGCATGAGAACACAATGGTGAGGGGATTGTGGTTCTAGAGTCCAGGGGTCGGAAATTTTCTCAAATGCGATCGCCCTTGGAGTGACTTGTTGCATTTCCTGTTGTGGAGTAGGTTGTGGGGAAGTTGCGGAAACTGTGGGCTGTTCAATAACTGATGGCTCCCATTCGATTGGCGGCAAGGGTACAACCCACAAACCATCTATGAAATCGAAAACTATCAGCGCAACAAAGCTGATAACGACTGCTTGGATCGTCAGCGTGAGAGTAGCTTGGATATCCATAATTAACTCCAAATGTTTGTGATTTTTCAATTTTGTAGTGAGGCGTTGCAGTTGGGTTTGGTCGTTGCAACTCTCACTCTGGCTTTGGCGTAGCCATGAAAATTCCCATTCACAAAACGGGTGATTATGTTTACCCAGAGCATTGAAATCTTCTTAGCAAAGGCTAAGATCCAAAAAGTTACTAATTGCAATAAGCAATGGCAAGCAAAGAAATCCAAGTCCGAGAGTACACCGTCAGAGCGCACAAGCGGGAAATTCACACTCGCGTTTTCAACTTTGTGTGTAAGCAGTGCGAACAACCCACACAACGAGAAACCTTTGGAGTTAGACCTCTATATTGCGAGAAATGCCGTCCTCCTCAACCTCCCAAGCAATCGAAAGTAGTCCCTATAGGCAAGAAGAAACTCAGAGCGATGAACTATAAGAGTGGGAAGGATATTGCTGGGTAAGTTGTTGTCTCATGGTTTTGAGCGATACCTTCTCTTTCAGAGACGCATTCGCGTTCGAGAGGCAATGCCTTTCTGCGGAAGGCACTCGCGTTCAGCACGTCTTCTCTACGAGACGCACTCGCATTCGACGAACGCCACCGGAAAAAGCGGTTACGCCATCGCACGCAAGTGAATGAAGCAGCAGCTATGTGTGAGGTTACGGCAGTTGCATCAAGTGGCCAGCCGTGACTCTTCTATGGATTGGCTGTTACAGGGGTTGGGGATTTTGCTCCCACCGTATCTTTCACGGGAGCAATCGAAACTGCTGGCGGCTGTTGAAAAGGAGTACAACCTTGTATAGAGACAGCAAAAGTAAACTTGATTATTAATGCAACAATGCAACAATTAACTCGTTGTACAAGTAACCGCGATGCCTGCGGTGTTCTCATTGCCATCGTGTCAGCCCTGAGTTGTCAGTTATATGTTTGGCGCTTACGAGATAGCGGGGAAAGCGATGGCAGGGCATTTTATTACTAGTAAGTGCCTAAAAAGTAACCATCCGCAAAAATAATTTGCGCTTGGCAAGCAAACTGGCAATTTCTGTGATAGTCTTTTTATATGGGGAATCAAGACAGCGAAAGCACAAAAACTCGTCAAAGAGAAATGATATAAACTCCTAGACCTCACTTTCGCCTTGGCAGATGCAATATTTAAATCCGCTACGGCTTTTTGAAACCAAGAGACAAAGCCAATGAAGCAGGATAGTGACCTCCGTAATAACTTGAAGTCGATTAGAACTCGCTTAGGCATGAGCCAACAAGATTTGGCTAACATCGCTAATGTGACTCGTCAGACTATTAGTGGTGTAGAGTCGGGACTATATGCTCCGTCTGTTGCCATAACACTTCGCTTGGCCAAAGCGCTTGGCTGTCAAGTTGAGGATCTATTCTGGTTAGAGCGGGATTTACCTGAAATCGAAGCAGTTCTTGCCAAACCTGTTCCTAATGGTCAGCAACTACGAGTTAGCATGGCTCGTGTAGGAGGACAATGGATAGCTTATCCTTTAATTGGCAAGGATGCTTTTCGCCAAGATATGATTCCGGCTGATGGTGAAAGTACAAGTGTTGCAGGTACAAATAAAGTTCGAGTCCGTCTTTTAGACGATAATCTCGACACACTCCACAACACCGTTGTGATTGCTGGTTGTGCCCCTGTGATTTCACTATGGGCAAGAGCCACCGAACGCTGGCATCCCCAACTGCGAGTTCAATATAACTTCGCCAATAGCATGGCTGCATTGCACAGTCTATGCAGAGGTGAGGCACACATCGCTGGGATGCATTTGTACGATCCTGAAAGTGGTGAGTATAATACTCCCTTTGTTCGAGATGTTCTGGCTGGAAGGGAAGCAGTTCTGATTACCCTTGGTGTCTGGGAGGAGGGACTTTTGTTGAAGTCAGGGAACCCAATGGGAATTAGAACAGTTAGCGACTTAGTGGCTGGGGGAGCGACTATTGTTAACCGCGAAATAGGTTCTGGTAGTCGGATGCTTTTGGAACAAACACTCCAAAAGGAGCAGATACCGTTCGATGCTGTTCAGGGGTTTGATAATATACTCAAAAGTCACCAGGATGTTGCCCAAGCTGTAGGATTAGGAGTTGCCGATGCAGCTATTAGCACGGCATCTATAGCTACCGCATTTGGGCTGGGATTTATCCCTTTACATCAGTCACGATATGATTTGGTGATTCTCAAAGAATATTTAGAAGAAGCACCTGTACAACAGTTGCTCAGTACTTTGGGACATCGAATGGTTCACTCACAATTTGAAATTCTCGGCGGTTACGATATCAGCAAAATTGGAGAAGTTGTAGCGACTGTTTAGAGTGGATTGCAATGGTTGGTTGTGTGCTTAAAGGAATACTTGGCGTAAATTGAAATTCCTGTTGCAACCACTCTTGAGGTATGAGCAACCTTCTTTGTGATTACAACAACTAAAATAATGCTGAATTCGTAATTCGGATTTCAATTTGAGTTTCCGGCTTGAAATTTGTAGCTTTCTTTTTTGCAATTGGTATTGCTACCGTTAGAGAAATCATTTAGGTGAGCGGATGGTAATACTTGCAATATTCCTTGAGTAATGACTGAATGGCACGCTTGTTAAGGGCAAAGCCATGATATAGCTGCATGAGAGGGTGTGGGGTTGCAGGTATTGGTGTGTGGGGAATTAAAAAGATGTTGAACTCCTTGAGGCAAGTAAAATTTAATTGTCTTAAAACTACACCCTACCCCCTGCCAGCAAGGAGGTTTCAGCTTTTCAAGCGTGCCATTCAGTAATGACTCTAGGTCAACGAAAACTGACTAAAACTTGAATATGTTCTTTATTCGGACTCTTTTTGCTGTAGAACGAGCGCCTCCAATAACGTTCTACATAAGGTCACTGCTGTAATTTAACAGCACAATTGCCTCATAAACCGACACACCCAACAAACAATTGCAGGATAAATTATCATGTCCGACGAAAGAATTAGACAGATTGCTTTTTACGGTAAAGGTGGTATTGGTAAATCTACCACTTCTCAAAACACCCTAGCTGCAATGGCAGAAGTGGGTAAACGCATCTTGATTGTCGGATGTGACCCGAAAGCTGACTCCACTCGTTTGATTTTGCACTGTAAAGCTCAAACTACTGTGCTGCATTTAGCTGCTGAACGGGGCGCTGTGGAAGATATTGAACTCGAAGAAGTTGTAATCACGGGTTTCCGCAATATCAGATGCGTAGAATCAGGCGGGCCAGAACCTGGCGTAGGTTGTGCCGGTCGGGGTATCATCACCGCCATTAACTTCCTTGAAGAAAACGGCGCTTATTCAGATGTAGATTTCGTATCTTACGATGTATTGGGCGACGTTGTATGTGGTGGTTTTGCGATGCCAATTCGTGAAGGTAAAGCCCAAGAAATCTACATTGTTACCTCTGGTGAAATGATGGCGATGTTTGCAGCTAACAACATTGCTCGTGGCGTTCTCAAATATGCTCACACTGGTGGTGTACGTCTGGGTGGACTGATTTGTAACAGCCGCAAAACTGACCGAGAAGATGAACTGATTAGCACCCTTGCAGCTAGATTAAGTACTCAGATGATTCACTTCGTCCCCCGTGACAATATCGTACAACACGCCGAATTGCGTCGGATGACTGTAAACGAGTACGCACCCGACAGTAACCAAGCTAATGAATATCGCACACTAGCAGACAAGATTATCAACAATACAAATCTCGCCGTTCCCACACCCATCGAAATGGATGAGTTAGAAGATTTGTTGATTGAATTCGGTATCCTTGAAAGTGAAGAAAATGCTGCGAAACTAATTAGCCAAGCAGATGCTGCTAAGAAGCAAGAAGATGCTGAAGGTGAAGCATTAGAAGCACTAAAAAAAGGAAATGTAGAAATAGTTTCTGGTAGCGATAAGAAGTAAGATTCTTGTTCAGACTCCGATACTAGATACAGAGTAAATATGAGGTGGGCTATTTTATCCCACCCTCTGACCAATCCTTTAAAATGGAGGTAGTGGAATAGCCAATCTTAACTCTCTGCATTTGAATCACTGTGTTAACACTAATCTACCAAGGTGTACACGGCAAAATTAATACTTTAATAGTCTAGTTCGTGTTTTTGTTTTCTCCTTCTCTAACGTAGTTGGTGTTTATGTTTTAGGGGATGGAAAACTATTTTTCTCATCCCCTTTTATTCCATGCTTTAGATACACAGTTAATGAATGAAAATCATATCAAAGCCTTTTGGAATTGTCTTAACACCTAATAACTTATACCTATTATCACCAAACAAATGAATCCTACCCCAGAAAAAATCAACGATTCATTCAGTGAGTCAAATTCCGAAGATACTCGTCAACAGCAGAAACTGCATAAAAAAAAGTCCTCCATACAATTACCCCAACCTGGAACTACTCAAGGGAGTTGTGCTTTTGATAGTGCAATGATTACCCTAGTACCAATCACCGATGCTGCTCATGTAGTTCACGGGCCAAGCGGCTGTGCTGCCAGTATTTGGGGAAGTTACAGTAGTCTTTCTTCTGGTTCGATGCTGTACAAAATACGTTTTAGCAGCGACATCGATGAGAACGATATCATCTTCGGTGGAGCCAAAAAGCTGTACAAAGGCATTTTAGAATTAGCAAGACGCTACAAACCGACGGCGGTATTTGTTTACTCCACTTGCATCACCGCCCTGATTGGAGATGATATCGAAGGAGTTTGCAAAAATGCCATCGAAAACACAGGAATACCCACTATCCCTGTACATTGCCCTGGATTCATTGGGAACCAAAATTTGGGCAATCGTGTTGCTGGTGAAGCGTTGCTAGAACACGTTATTGGAACAGCCGAGCCAGACACTAGTACACCTTATGACATCAACCTAATTGGTGAACATAATATCGCAGGTGCAATATGGAATGTTCTACCGTTATTGGAGAAATTAGGTATCAGAGTTTTGGCAAAAATTACAGGGGATGCTGCCTACAAAGAAGTTTGCTATGCCCATCGTGCCAAACTTAACGTGCTGCTCTCCTCTAAATCACTAATTAACATGGCAAAAAGCATGGAGAAAAAATATGGTATCCCCTATATTGAAGAGTCTATTTATGGTATAGAGTCAATCAACCAATGTTTAAAGAATATTGCTGTAAAGTTAGGTAAATCTGATTTGCAGGAACGTACAGAAAAGCTAATTGTAGAAGAAACTGCTGAAATAGATGAAAAACTCAGTATGTATATCACCCGATTGCAAGGTAAACGTATTATCCTTTCTATTGGAAGTTTCAAGAGTTGGTTGATTATCTTTGCTGTTAAGAAATTGGAGATGGAAGTTATTGCTATCCTTACTAAGGATAATACTGATGAAGATAAAATTAGAGTCAAAAGTTTGTTGGGTAAAGATGGCATAATTCTAGAGCAAAATAGTCCTGAAGAAATCCTACAGATAATTAACTCTAATCTTGCTGATATGTTAATTACTGATAAGCGCTATCAAGACACTTCTCTCACAGCTAGGATTCCATTTTTAGATATTAATACTGAACGCAACCATCCCTATGCAGGCTATGTAGGAATCTTAGAGGTAGCACGAGAATTGTATGCCGCTTTTTACAATCCTGTATGGGAACAAGTATGCCAGCTAGCCCCGTGGGAAGTAGGAGTAGAGTCAGCAGGAAATTCTCAACAGGAGGAAATTTGATGGCGATTATTAGCGTTACGAGTACATCAGTTGCAGTTAATCCCCTGAAGCAAAGCCAAACTATGGGTGCAGTTTTAGCCTTTTTAGGATTGAAGGGAATCATGCCTTTATTACACGGTTCTCAAGGCTGCACTGCTTTGACTAAGGCAGTATTAGTACAACATTTCCGTCAGACGATTCCTCTTTCCAGTACAGCAATGACCGAAGTTGCAACCATTTTGGGTGGCGAGGAAAGAGTTGAACAAGCAATCTTGACTTTGGTGCAGAGATCCAAACCAGAAATTATCGGTCTTTGTAGCACTGGACTTGTGGAGACCAGAGGCGATGATATGGGACGCTTTGTGAAGGAGATTCGCCACCGTCACCCAGAACTAGATTATTTACCAATTGTGCTTGTCTCTACACCGGATTTCAAAGGTACATTACAGGATGGCTTTGCCGGTGCAGTTGAGAGTATAGTTAGGGAAATTCCCCAAAAAGGCTCCAAGCAAGACCCTTGTCCCACACAAATCACTATTTTGGCGAGTTCTGCCTTCACACCAGGGGATGTACAGGAAATCAAAGAGATTGTCACCTCTTTTGGACTTGAACCTATTGTTGTACCTGACCTTTCTGGCTCATTAGATGGTCATATAGAAGATTATTCTAGTGCCATTACAGCTAATGGCACAAATGCAGCACAATTACGCTCAATTGGCAGTTCTGTATTCACTTTGGCGCTAGGTGATAGTATGCGAGGTGCAGCACAAATTTTGGAGCAGAGATTCAATATACCCTATGAGGTATTTAGTGAATTGACGGGACTAACAGCAGTAGATAAATTCCTACAAGCATTGGTGGATATCAGTGGTGTCAGCGTACCGAAGAAATACCGCCGTCAACGCCGTCAGTTGCAATATGTGATGTTGGAGAATCATTTTTACTTTGGGTGCAAGCGAGTTGCTTTGGCGCTGGAACCAGATTTACTTTGGTCAACGGTTGCTTTTTTGCGATCGCTAGGGGTTGAGATTCATGCAGCAGTAACAACGACACGCTTTCCTCTGTTAGAAAAACTACCGATTAAGAGCGTCACTATCGGCGATTTGGAAGACTTTGAGCAATTGGCGGTTGGGTCTGATTTACTAATTACCAACTCTCATGGAGTGGCGATCGCTCAACGCTTGAAAATTCCTCTCTACCGTCAAGGAATTCCCATTTTTGACCGCTTAGATCACAGTCAATTTACCAAAGTTGGCTATCGAGGTACTATGCAGTTTTTGTTTGACATTGGCAATCTGTTTTTAGAGCAGGAAACAAGGGGTAAGCATTAATACAGAGCCGAATGGCACTAAGACTCATGTGAAACCTCGTGAGGGCTATCTTGTTGGGGGTAGGGTTACAAGTTCGTGTTCCAGACAATTGAATGCGAGTACGTCAAGTAGTTCAACATCTTCTTAATTCCCTACACCTGAACCTGCAACCCCACACCCTTTCATCCAGGAATACCAGGGATTTACGCTTTTCAAGCGTGCCATTCAATACAGAGCCAATTCTAACTGTTTATCCCATTATTACCAATAATATTGGTAATAAGTAACACAAGATACAATCTTGCCGATCAACTTCAGCTTTGATAGTTACTATCAAGTCGTATATTCGATCAAAAATATACCAACCAATGCCGATCAGCTCGTGCCTAGCTCCTGCATTGACTAAAATTAAGTCTTTTACTGTTCATGAATTCATCACAGCTAAAAAAAACAACTGCCAAAGCGAGTCCTATTACAAGAAAGCTTCGCCGACGTTTTGATTTCACACAATCTGCGATGCCTGAGTTGGGCGTACCCCTATTCAAAAGCATTCTACGCAAACGCGTAGCATCCCGCAGGGAACACAGAGAAGCGTCTTGGAGAGAAACGATGCCGAAGGCAGGCAAAGCCATCGCACCAGATGCGCTTACCTGGTTCGAGGTTATTGGCTATACAGTTTTATTAGAGCCAGATATTGCTTTGGGTAAACATCAGATAGGGCGCAGTAATTATACTAAGGTGGTTTTGTATGAGCGCCTTCATAGTGCTTTGCAGAAAATTAACCCGACAAAACCGGATGAGGCGATCGCCGCAGCTATCCATCAGGTTACTTGTACTCATGGTTCCGACTTACTGGAAAATAACCGTCGCTTTCACAAATTCTTGACCAATGGTGTGAAAGTTGAATACCTGTATAACGAAGAAATAGTTCATGACTTTGTGTGCCTCATTGATACGTCTAATCTACTAAACAATGATTGGCTAGCTATTCATCCCTTGACTATAGTTGAGGGGAGTTATACTCACTGTCCTGATGTAGTTGTGTTTATCAACGGTTTACCCTTGGCAGTTATTGCCTCGATTCAGCTAAGTGATGAACAGGCGACTTTCAAAGAAGGTTATCAGCGAATTCAGACCTATTGTCAACAAATACCAAAGCTGTTTGACTACAATACATTCCTAGTTGTTACTTATGGAAATCGGGCACGAATCGGTACAT
Source organism: Nostoc sp. C052 (assembly GCF_013393905.1). Classification (GTDB taxonomy): domain Bacteria; phylum Cyanobacteriota; class Cyanobacteriia; order Cyanobacteriales; family Nostocaceae; genus Nostoc. The sequence goes on along the minus strand of NZ_CP040273.1, from coordinate 343,333 downwards.
TAACCTCAGACTGGCAGGAGTTTTTACCCTGGCGCACCATTGATGGAGAAGATTTTCCTGCCAAGGGCGCAACTGAACTAGAAGTGCTGATTCAAGGCATTTTTGACAAACGGCGTTTGCTAGAGCAAGTGTTGCACTTGATAGTGTTTGAGGAGAACGGAAGCAGTATTAGTAAAAAATTGCTTCGCCGACCTTTTTGTACTACACAGTACCCCAAAAAATCTTTATCTTTGCACCAAGGCTAGTAGTCTGCCAACCCAAAATTGTTAGGTGAGGGCTTGCAACACAAAAACAAGAACATTTACTATGATTTCCCGACTTTGGGTGCAACTACAAAAGTGCTTATTGCGCCATCTTTGAATAGATGGCGTGATTAAAACACGCAGGATCATTGTATTTTTTTGACTAATAATTCCCAATCCCTAGTTATTTACTATGAATAAATCCCCCCTTCCCGCAGATGATTTGCCTCCAACTGGAGCACCTATACTTAACGAGTTATTCTACAGGCAATTAGAAGAAGCTACTTGCAGGCGATTTTATCAAGCTTGCGGCCCAATTATGCGAGTTTTACTATCAAATTGTCACTGGTATTTCAAGATAAATACTAGTCCTCTGATGTTACTCATTATCTGTTATGACATAGAAAGTTATCTGCATATAGTCGATGCTATTCCCCAGTTCATCAAAAAGTTGAAGCAGTTTTCCAACAAGGGCAAAATTCACCTTTTTTCACCAGATTATAAAGGAGAACCTTGGGAAATCGAGATTGAAGAAACATCAGATGATGAAGCCTAGTCAAACAGGTGAATAGGCGAAAATTTGGTATTAATCAAGGCAGTAGTATTTCATAGACAGCTAGGGTATATCCTCGGTTTTTATCCACAAAATCTAATGATTCACTAAATACTTTATGATAGTTGTTAAATTTGACTTTACGAGGATTAATTTTTAGTAAGGCTGTTTTAGTGCTTCAAGATAAATCCAGAATCATTCGTCAATGATAGCCCTAGTACAGCACGGTGTAAATAAACCACCCATTCCAAATCAACGAAACTCTTACGATGTATTCATTTTGACTTTTGACTTCCGTCTTGTGGTACTAGCCCTTTGACACATTGAATTTTGGCAAAATACCTTCAGATGATGCCCGGTTGGCAACAATATCAGAAAATAATCCTTCATACCGATCAAGTGCTTGCTCCAAAGAATAGTTTTCTACAGCAAATTGTCTTCCCTGATTACCTAGCTTCGCTCTTAGAATAGGATTGTTATACAAATCCTGTACTACAGCGGCCATTGCATTGGGTGATTCTGGCTCCACAATTATCCCACCACCACTGAGTTCGATCGCTTTAGCAGCAGTACCATTGGCTGGAACTGAACCTACGATCGGGCGTCCACTCGCCAGCAGTAGTGGTATTTTTGAAGGCATATTGAAAGAAATCACATTGCACTTCTGCACAATTAGCCCCACATCAGATGCTGCTAGCATTTCGGGTAGTTTTTCTCGCGGCTGTAACGGTAACAGCAAAACATTATCTGCTCCATTTAATAGACAATATTCCTGTAACCTTTGCAATGCTCTTGATTCGCCAACAATCACAAAGACGATATCTTTGATATGACGCAAACAAACTGCTGCTTCTATTACTGTCTCTAAACCTTGCGTTAAAGCAATGTTGCCCGAATAAAGTACTACAAATTTGCCATCCAGTTGATGTGTATGTCTCCAGGCGTTATTGTGTTTAGGTAAAGGGCGGATGAAATTTATATTCACCCAATTAGGAATGCAAACAATTTTATTAACAGGTACTCCTTTATTCACTAAATTCTCGCTAAACCCATCAGCAATAACGCTAATAGTGTGTGCAGTTCGATATGCAAATTTCTCTAAGGCTGTAAGAGTTCGGATCATCCATTTGTTTTTCAGTAGCCCAACACGCACGGCAGCTTCTGGTAAAATATCTTGCACATTCAGAATTAATGGGCAGTTGTATAACCAACTAAATATTGTTGCTGGTAATGTAGCAAAAAGAGGTGGAACTGTTAAGATAATCACCTCTGGACGTTTACCTTTAAAGACTTGTGGCAAGCTTGTGAATACAAAGCTCAACTCTAATAAAAGCCTATCTAGGAGGTTGGGTTTAGACTTAATCCGCAGGTAACTTCGTTGGATTGTGACGCCATTTTTTTGTTCATTAACGTACCACTTACCCCGATACTCATCGTAAATCTTGCGCTGAGGATAGTTGGGCATTCCGGTAATTACTCGCACTTCATGACCTCGCCTTACTAGTCCTTCTGCCAATTCGGTCATTAAGGGAGCAATTCCAATCGGCTCTGGATGATAGTTGTAGGAATAGATCAGAATGTGCATGAGTTATTTGTAAATTTCGTGTCATGAAGACAAGAATATTAGTTACTTGGTTTTTTGCGAGCTATAAAACCACGTCTTTTGATACCATCGTTGAAAAATCCGACAATATCACCCTTATTGTTAATGCCATAAACGTAGGTAGCATATGCACCAGGAACATTAATGGCACTGAAGTTATTTCCTTGTTTTAAAAACCCCCGATTTGCTATCCCATCATAGAAAAATCCAACAATATCCCCCTGATTGTTGATACCACTGGCGTAGGTAAAAATTGCACGAGGGACATCAAAGTTAGTAAAGTTATTTCCTTGCTTTAAGAAAGCATGATATCCTGTGATACCTTGAAAGTATCCGACAATATTTCCCCAATCATTGATGCCATTGGCGATCGTATACTGGTAGGTAGTATTAGGGTTATCAAAGGAACTATAATTATTTCCTTTCTTTAAGAAACCGTGAGTTCCTGTATTGTCACGGAAAAATCCGACAATAATACCCTGATTATTTATATCTCTGCCTGACTGATTGTTGAAGTATTGAGCAAAAGCTGGGTCTAAACCAGGGACATCAATATTACTGAAGCTATTTCCTTGCTTTAAGAAAGTACGATATACGGTGTTTTGATAATAGGAGCCAACAACATTCCCCTGATTATTGATGCCATTCGCGTATGTGAGAAGTGCATTAGGATAATCAAAGGTAGTGAAGCTGCTTCCTTGCTTTAAAAAACCATGATCTCCTGCGCTGTCACGGAAATATCCGCTAATATCTCCCTGATCGTTGATGCTTTGGGCATCAGTAGCAATTGCATTAGGAACGTCAAATGTAGTGAATACAAGCTTGGCTGCTGGGATAGAAGAAGGATATGGCTCTGGCTTAGATATTTCGTTTTTTGATAATTTATTTACAGGAACAACACTCACATTATCTAGGTTGTACCAGTAAGAGCGCTGCTTGCTAGCAAACTTTAACTCTGTGATTCGTGATTTGGCTACAAAATAGTACGTATATTTTGTGAAACCTTGAAAGCCAACATTGACTTTCTCATCAATTAATTTTCCACCTACGTATGTCTGAAATACATTCTCATTTGGGTCATCATCTGCGTTTGCTAGATAGTAGCTTAGTTCATATTGACGGCCGGGTATAGTCTTGAGTTTCTGTGAGATGTAGGTAAAAATAGGGCCGTTATCATCGTAACGTGGAGCAAGACGTACACTCAAAGAATAGTTCTCAGCATTATCAACGGTATAATTTTCTAAAAAAATAGTAGTGGCAACATCAGCCGCAGTACTATTAAACCATCCAGAAATGAAAGGATTATTCCTGGTGCGATCGTAAGGACTTACAAGCGGGTCTACTGTAAAAACTCCGTTGACAACAAGATTTTCTGCTTGTTTCTTGGGAATAGCTTGTGCTTTCGGAATATAAGTGCTACTAACCACAGCAGTACTCATAAAAACGCTGGTGATTCCAGAAATAATCAGTCCGAGTTTTTGAGATGATTTCATCAGACCTCACTCCAATTAATGCAAATTTCACAGCAACTTATTGCCCCCCTTGCGATCAGAAGTGGGGCAATTTGTAAATACGCCTTAGTATTTTCTTAAAAACTTTCTTCAAGAAATTACCGACGTGAATTTCGCAAAGATAATTTGCAATCACAATACCAAATTTATTGGTATTTATACAAGACTTTTGGTATTTGTTTTAAGCGATTTGGAATGGTGAGGCAGTCCGGTCTTCTCCCAAAGGGAGAGGCTAGCGCCTTCGCGGAGCGTCTCGCAGAGAAGGGGGTTCCCCCCATGAGAAACTGCCGAGCGAGTCTTCTCCCAAGGGGAGACGCTAAGAGCGAACGAGCGTCAGGGGTGGCTTATTTACGCCATGCTGTACTAGCTGTTATGAACTACCTTTGGGTAGTTTTCTCGATACTATTATTCATGGAATCATCACAATAACTAGATATGACTGTAATTTTTTAAGTTTTTATACCAATTCTCTATAATGTCGCAACAGGTCAATCTCCGCGACGGACAGTTTGCTCAACGGAGGGAACCCCCGCACGCAACGAAACGATCCTCGTCTTTGCGTAAGAGCATAAGAGTGTCTGTAGCTTTTGGAGAATTGGTGTTACCTCTTGTAGAACGCAAACTCAAACTACTCCATCAAAATTAAGCGCAGAGGATCTAAACGCACATACCAAGGAAAAGGTTCGTCTTTTATGGTTGCCCATTTTTCCTTGAAGACTTCTGCTTGCAGATGGTAATCCTGATGACTATTACTACCAGAATGTAGTTTTAAAAATAACGTCATTCGGTGAGGTGTTTCAACTGTCTGTGCTAGCCAGCAAGGAAAAGTATTCACCTGTGATGAGTCGTTGGTAAAAATGAGCTGATGAGCGCGAATGCCAACGTGGGATAATTCGCTGTTGATGGGTTCAATTACTTGGAGGCTACAAGCCCAATCAAGTGCTTGCACCTGATTTGATGATTCAAAAACAACACGAGAGAAGTTCTTGCACCCGGTTAATTGGGCGACACCTACAGTGGCGGGATGCTCAAAAATATCGTATTTGGAGCCATAATGCACTGCTAAACCATGTTCTAATGCCAATAAGCTAGGGCAAATCTGGTAAGCTTCTTCCATATTATGGGTAACAAATAGAGTTACGCCTTGGTAATCAGCTAGAGTTTCTGTCATTTGCTGTTCTAGTTGACTACGCAAGTGGGTATCGAGTGCGGAAAACGGCTCATCCAGTAGCAATGCTTCTGGCTGACTTGCCAATGCTCTGGCTAAAGCTACCCTTTGTTGTTGACCTCCAGATAATTGGTGCGGATAGCGTGAGCCTAATCCCTCTAACTGCATGGCTATTAGCTGTTCTTCTAAGAGCGCCCTGATATTAAGAGCAGATAATCCTTTGGGTAAGCCGAAAGCAATATTTTGCGCCACACTCATGTGTGGGAAGAGAGCATAGTTCTGCACTAAGAAACCGATACGGCGATCGCGGCTTGGCAGATTTATTCGTTGTTCTGAGTCAAACAGGACTCTGCCATTTAAGACTATACGCCCAATTGTGGGCGTTTCTATGCCGGCAATGCAGCGCAAAATCATGCTCTTACCTGCTCCAGAACCCCCCAACAATCCCAAGGGTTGCTCATTGGTGTTAAAGGAAACCTTAAGATGAAAACTCGGCAGTCGTTTTTCAATATCCACAAATAGTCCTACTGCGGAGTCAGGTACAGACAATGAAAACGATTCTCTTCCGTGTCCCCTTTGTCTCCCTTGTTCCCCTCGTCCCTCCTGTCTCCTCTTCTCTCTAATTTCCTGCCAATAGTTGACCCCAATAATTCCAGATAAAGAAATTACCATAATGGCGATCGCCCAAAACCAGGCTTCGTTCATTGCTCCTGCTTCCACAGCAAAATATATTGCCATTGGAATTGTTTGCGTTTGTCCTGGGATATTGCCCGCCAGCATCAACGTGGCACCAAATTCACCCAAAGCACGGGCAAAGGCGAGAGTTGTAGCCGCTACAATTCCGGGCAGTGCTAAAGGTAGACTGATGCGCCAGAAGATTGCTACTTCCGTTGCACCAAGAGTTCTGGCTACCCGTAAGAGATTAGTGTCAATTTGTTCAAAGGCTCCCAATGCAGTTTTATACATTAATGGGAAGGAAACAATTGTGGCTGCGATCGCTGCACCATACCAGGTAAAAACGATGCTGAAGTCTAAAGGCTCCATGAGTTTACCTACAGGGCCATTTTTACCAAAAAATAGCAGCAGTAAAAAGCCGACAACTGTGGGGGGTAAAATCAGAGGAGCAACAAAGACACCCTCAATCAAGGATTTACCTTTGCCGCGATATCCCAACATCCAGTAAGCAGCCCAAATGCCAAGGAAGAAGGTAATGAATGTTGCAAGTAATGAAGTTTTAAGTGATATCCAGAGGGGCGATAAATCCAGTGACATATTTTTGTGGATAAGAACGATGCTTATTAGCGCTGGTTTGAGTAGTGCAGTGAATTCTCAACCAGCCTTGTCAAAATAATTCGTAATTGATAATGTGTAACAAATTACGAATTACGAATTACGAATTAGTAATTATTTGGTTAACTACCAGCTACCATAAATCCCTCTTTTTCAAACACAGTTTTGGCTTCATTGCCCGATAAAAATTGCACAAAATCCTTAGCGGCATCGACATTTTTACTGCTTTTAAGAACTGCGATCGGATAAACGACAGGAGAATGGCTTTTTTCAGATGCAGTTGCTACAATTTTGACTTTTGGTGTACTTTTGGCATCTGATAGGTAGACGATCCCAGCGTCAGCATTGCCTGATTCTACGTAATTGAGAGCTTGACGAACGTCTTTGGCATAGACGACTTTGCTTTTAATTTGGTCAAGAATTTTTAATGAAGTTAAGACTTGTTGAGCATATTGTCCAGCAGGGACACTTTTAGGTTCGCCTAGAGCAATTTTCTTAATGCGTGGTGAAGTTAAGTTTTTGAAATCAGTCACAGTTGTGGAATTTTGCGGTACTATCAACACCAATTGATTTTTCAACAAGTTTTTGCGAGTCCTATCAACTAACAAACCTTTTTGTTGTAAAGCATCTATCTGTTTAGTTGCAGCTGAGATAAAAACGTCAACTCCTGCACCCTGTTCAATCTGTTGTTGCAAAGCGCCTGATGAACCAAAGTTGTAGCTCAGAGAAACATTTGGCTTTTCCTTACTGTAGAGAGGTTTGATTTCGTCCATTGCATCTCTGAGGCTAGCAGCTGCTTATCGTCAAATTTGCTCTTTGGGCTGCTGGACTAGCAGTTGAGGATGAGTTAGGTGTAGTCGTTTGACTACAGCCGACGATTAGACTTGTCCGAAATATTAACTTAGAAAAATAAAAATGGTAAAACGTTAAATTGAGCGTATACCATTTTTAAGAATTAGTTATGGTTTTCGATTATATCGAGAAATATGCACACCGGACAAAACAAATTTTAGGAATTAGTTACGAACAACTGCAATCACTGTTAAGATGTGCCGAAAAGCGACACCAAGACATCAAAGTGAAACAGGAGAAACAAAAAATTAGAATCAATGCGTCTGGAGGAGGTCGCCCAAGTAAGTTGTCAATAAGTGAGCAAGTCTGTTTATGCTTATTTTATCTAAGACAGATGCCAACATTTCAAGTATTAGGAATGATGTTTGGCGTTTCTAAGACAGAAGCTAACGACACTTTTCATTATTGGATACCAATACTGCGAGATATCTTACCCTCAAGTTTATTAGAGCAAGTCTCAAATAATGAAAGCGACTTACTCTTTGTTCAGGAAGTATTAACCAATTTTAGGCTATTAGTAGATAGCCTAGAACAGCCAATATATAGGGATTCTGACCAAAAAGAACAACAAAAATATTTTTCTGGGAAGAAGAGGCAACATACATTAAAAAGTTTAATGTTTGGAATACCAGAAGGTAAGGATATTGTGGAGGTAGAGGTTGGATCTCCTGGGCCAACAGCAGATATAAACTTATTCCGTAAGTCTCAAGAAAAATTTGATAACTCGCAACCTTTTGCGGGCGACAAAGGCTTTCAAGGAGGCAAAAACATTACAACTCCTCATAAGAAAAAACCAAAACGAGAATTAAGTCAACAGCAAAAAGATGAAAACAAGGCTTTGTCTAGTAATCGCATATTTATCGAGCATTTAATTCGTCTGCTTAAAATATTTCGGATTGCCTCACAGAGATTTCGATTGAAACTTGAGACTTATGAGCAAATTATCTTAACAGTTTGTGGTTTAGTTAGGCTTAGAATCGGTAGCTTAATTTTGCCAACTTAGCTGTTAAGAACATTCATAAAGTCTAAAAAGTTAGGAGTTAATTTTATGCCTCTAAACTATCACTAACTATCTCAAAGCCTTATCGCTACGTTTTTACGAAGATATCAAAGTTTTGCCTCAAAGCTTTGAACAGTCTGGCTTTGGAGTTTTCGGACAAGTCTATTAGTAAAAACGAGATAAATACCCAACTCACAAAAGTTAGGATTCGTTTATTATTCATTTGCAGTCTCTCAAGCATTTTTTCTTAATTAATTCATAATTTACCAATCTAGCGACCTAGTAACCAAAAAAACTGGTAAAAAATCACAGATTACCACTTAGAATTGACTGCTACCAACAACTGTGCCGATATTGACTAAAATCTTGCCGGATTTTACCAACTTTTATGGTGATAATCTGGCACAGATGATACATTATGTGTTTTAAATACCAACAATTTTAGTAGTTAAGTTGGTCTAATAGTATTTGAGGTGTGAGGTTAATGTCTACTTTTTTACATAATTCATTGTTGATTGCTCCAATCTTATTAGCAGTTAGTCTGATCAATGCTCAAGGTGCATCAGCTATTCCAGCAGATATGCAGACTACCGAATTCCAGGTAAAAGAAGATGTGGTTGCTCAAACAGATAATCAAGCTGTTGTGACTGCACCTATCGGCGTTACTTCATCTGACCAGATCCCGCAGTTCAACGATCGCAGCAGCAAAAATCCGAACTCTGTCATGAGTCAGGTTACTTCAGTCTCTCAATTATCTGATGTACAACCTACAGATTGGGCATTCCAGGCTTTACAATCTTTAGTTGAGCGCTACGGTTGTATAGCTGGATATCCTAATGGCAGCTTCCAAGGAAATCGGGCAATGACTCGTTATGAGTTTGCCGCAGGTCTTAACGCTTGTCTGAATCGGGTTAATGAATTGATTGCTACTAGTCCCACAAATGATTTGAATGATTCGGCTACACTTATTAAGCATTGTTGTGCCGCTTGAGAGTACATTGTGGCAAAATGAATATTGTTAGAGAGTTCATTGTTTAAATCAAATTTGCTAGGGATTTTACCCGTTTTAAAGTAAAGCTGGCGTGCATAATACGTTCCGCAATTAGAGAGTTTTGTTGCTTCACTACACAAAAACTCTAAGATTGCCTTTAGATCATTATCAGGATTTAATAGTATTTGTTGGCAACCATACAACATCAGTCGAATCATGTAATTGTGTTACTCTCAGTACTATATCATAGATTTTAGGGTTGACTCGAAGTGGCTAGAAATAGTTTAAGGAAAGGAGCGCACGTAGTTTTTGATATTCATCTACACATGGTTTTTGTAACTAAGTTTCGTAGGTTAGTTTTTACAAAAGCCATGCTTGCAGATATGGAGCCTATTTTTGTGCGGGTATTGACTGCTAATCAGTGCATCCTTGAGGAATTTAATGGAGAGCCTGACCATGTACACTTGCTTATCAACCTGCACCCAGACAACAATATTTCTGATTTGATGGCTTCACTTAAATCAGCTTCTAGCAGGATTTTGAGACAACAATACAAATCAGAAATAGGTAAGTTTTACTGGGGCGAAAAGGTTAAACTATGGCATGATTCTAAATGTGTGGTTTCGTGCGGTGGAGCGCCATTAGAAATAGTTAATGATTATATTAAAGAACAATCCGGCGGGAAAGAATGATTGTCTACTGCGCTCCACTCCGCAGACCGCTATCCATCCCCACCGTATAGACGGATGGGGTTTTCCGCGAATCCTGATAATTTTGCATTAAAAAAACGGGAGTCGTTACAACAGGGAAATAGTCTAGCTAGGTCGCTTTGCCAACTTGTTAATAGAACGCTTTTCCGAATTGTGGAGACTGCCGTTGCAGAAGGAAATATGAATTTTTACCCAAATATTGTTTTGAAATGTAGCAAGATCCTGTACTACTTCCCTACGGGATGCTACGCATTAGCGGAGCTGATACGTGAAAGCAAGCTATGCGTAGCGTCTCCGACAGGAGAAGGATACCCGATGGAACGATCTAATTGGAGTACAAAGACCTCAAAAAAGATGAACTTGCACCGAAAACTTATCTTGCATCTGTCAAATAACAGTCTGAAAAGTGGTTAGTTGAATTAACTACTTTGTATTCCTTTTATTACCAAATAAGTTGGTTTAAAAAGATGTAAGTATCAAACAAATTATTTAGTAAAATATTCGCGTATATTCTCTATATTAATAGTAAAAATTCATATATTTTATGTTTGTAGTCATACAGATTCATTTAATTACTTGTTAATATTTACGTGTAGAGAAAAAACCAGTAGGGGTCATCAAATGCAAGTTAGCGCTCGTAATGCTCTCAAAGGAACTGTAAAAAACATCGTCGTTGGCTCTGTAAATACTGAAGTAACGATAGAAGTAGCACCAGGGGTAGAGGTGACTGCAATTATTACCAAATCATCAGCAGAAAATCTCAAACTTACTGAAGGTAAAGAAGTCCACGCCATAATTAAATCATCAGACGTAATGATTGCCGTAGACTAAAGTAATTGTTGGAATTCTGTTAAGTAAGGGGCAGTTTGATTGCCTCTTGTAAAGCGATTAAGTAGGTAACTAGTCAGATCGCGCCTATGAAGGGGGATAAATCTTAACCCAAAAGCAGCAGTTATAGATGCCGTACTGATTCTTGCATCAGCCCTGACTGTATACCCCATTAGAAAGCAATAATACTTAAAATACCCCACAGCCTTGCTGCGGGGTTTATTTCATTGGGCGTTCAACCCAGGACAAAGAGCAAACTGGCAGTAATCGATCGGTGCTAGTCAAAGAGCAGGGATAAATACCAACTTTACAGGTATAAAATTAGAAAAATGTATAGACAAGTACAATACTTGCTACCAACTAGGTGGTAAATTTTACGACTGATCAAGAATTAAAAAGCGATGAACTTAACACCCAGTGAGTTAGAACGCTATCACCGCCAAATGATGCTTCCCAATTTTGGAGAAGCAGGACAAAAGCGTTTGAAGTCTGCAACGGTTTTGGTTACAGGTGTAGGGGGATTAGGCGGCACGTCAGCACTTTATTTGGCAGTAGCAGGTGTTGGGCGGCTAATTCTAGTTCGGGGTGGTGACTTACGGCTAGATGATATGAATCGTCAGGTTCTGATGACAAATGATTGGGTAGGTAAGCCAAGAGTATTCAAAGCCAGAGAAACTCTGCAAGCTATTAATCCTGATATTCGGGTGGAAGCAGTTCATGATTACGTTACAAAAGAGAATGTAGACTCTTTAGTGCAATCTGCTGATATAGCTGTTGATTGCGCCCACAATTTCACAGAGCGGAACTTGCTCAACCAAGCTTGCGTGCGCTGGCAAAAACCAATGGTGGAAGCTGCAATGGACGGAATGGAAGCTTACCTAACGACGATTATTCCTGGTGTCACTCCTTGTCTATCATGCTTGTTCCCAGAAAAGCCGGATTGGGATCAGCGTGGGTTTGCGGTTCTCGGTGCTGTTTCTGGGACACTAGCTTGTCTTAGTGCATTAGAGGTAATAAAGCTGATTACTAAGTTTAGTGAACCCCTATTGTCACAACTGCTGACAATTGACTTAATGCGAACGGAATTTGCCAAACGACATTCTTATCGCGATCCTTCATGTCTGGTGTGTGGTAGCAGTTCTTGCTCGGAAAATTCGTAAATAGTTGGATAATTGTAGCGATCGCTCTATAAGCGGATCGCCACAACTTATATACTCATTTCGAGCTATTTTGTAGCAATTATGACATCTGACGCTTTAATCACAGCGATCGCTTGTTTTCCCTCTTGAAGTTGGAGATGGTCTACCGACTCCTTGGTAATAATTGCAGTTACTTCCACCCCAGGCACAATTTCTAATGTGACCTCAGAGTTGACTGCTCCTGCGTGAATTTTCTTAATAGTTCCTTTTAAGGAATTACGAGCGCTAACTTCCATATTTTGATCCTCCCTAGTTATAAGATAATTCCGAACTGAGTAATACTAACAACTATGAGATTGTTGGATTATCCTCATTTAGTGAGAGATGTTCAGCCTTACAGAAGAACTTAGATATCAGACTGGTATTAGAAGATGAACTCTCCGTTGTAGGCGCCTTTAATCAGAAGGGTTTTCAGAAATATTTTGGTTTCAAAGGAGAAGGAGGAGCAGATAATATGACGATATTTGTCACATTACTAACGTAACGACCTCCAGCTTTGTCACCTGGAACTACTAAACGAGCAAATCCTTCATCTGTTAAAGGCACGACGTTACCATCAGTACCTTTTTTTGCAAATGCAACTAGCACTGTTTTGCTTTCAAAGCTAGGTTGAATTTCACCAATAGCTACGACTGCACCATAGCAATCTGTGGCATCAACTAGAACATATTGCCTCAGAAAAGAGTTTTTACTATTTACCCCAGAATTCCCAGGTTTTAGACCACCTCCGGCTTTCGGATTATTAATCAATTCCCATAGGGGGATTCCATAGTATGTTTCTGTTCGTGGCCCTGAGCCGGTTTGAAAGCTCACAGTAACTTCAGTAACTAATGCTGGATTTTGTTTTTTTAAAGCATCTTGTAAATTTTGCAGTTTTTGCAAGTTATAGGTGGTTGGATTATTGAGTTCTCCACCCAAGCGAAAACTTGGCGAAGAACCTCCAAGACACTTATTTTTATCCCAGACAGAAGGTGTTTTTTCTTCTTTTTCTGAGGTCAGACTACTTCTGGAGTCAGCTAAAGTAGGCTGCCATAAAACCAGTATCGATAGCATTAAAGATGCAATGGGTATCGTGCGGGTAAAACGCATAAAACATTTCTCCGTTTACTATTGAATATTGAAAAACTAGATTGTTTTGCTCAAAGCTGTTTGCTTACCAAAAATTAGTATCGTTACAGCACTTCCGGCTATTATGAAGCACAATTTTCCACATAACCCTTTCCTATCCTAACTTTTGAGGCTGTATGCGTACCTCATAGCAGGCGGAAGTGCTGTATCGCCAAAATTGAGCAATTGGACAATAGATTCTGTTAGATAAAAATAAAAACGGTTCTATCGTTAAACTTTCAACTCCTTACCAAACGCTACTAAATAGCTAGTTTTTAATATGAGTTATTAAAAACTAATGAATCCTTACGCCAAAGTTAGTCGCAAACCTCTTGTTAGATATTGCGTTTTTCCAAATGGATAAGTGTTTCTGTGTAATCTAATGAATAGAATACCAACTTATTGAGTAAAATACCAACTAATATAGTAATCAAACACGAATAAAATTAATTTTTATTTCTTTTTAAAATAGTTCAGCTTAATATTGTATAGAAACTAAGCTGTCGTTATTTGCCTTATAAATAGGTAACTATCAAGTTAATAAACTGTTTATAAGTGAGACTCACCTGGAAATTGGAAAACTGTCCTAGTTATGGGGAAGGGTTGTAGTTGTCCCGACACTATAGTTGAAGCAAAACCATACAGCGACTAGATAGACTATTCCGTGTATACAACCAATAGACCAAATAAATGCTACAATTATTAGTACAGTGAATAGAGCGATAGATGGCTATATCGCTCTATTTCATCAACTGCTTAAGAGCTTCGTAAAACGCCCACTTACTTCCGTTCTAAGTCTTGCCTAAGCACTGTTCTTTCTGGCTCAACTCCTGCGTTTTAACAACTACAATCTTAAGTATCAAACTAAATATCAAAATGCACTACTGTGCCATTGTCATTTTGACTGCAATATCGCATGGTTTACCAAAGTACGGTGAACTTGTCACTAAAATATTTACACCAGTACTAGCATAATCCTTTATATTTTCAGAGGTAATACCACCAGCTGCTGCTAGTTTTAAGTTTGGATACTGCTGCTTCAATTTCAAAACTAGAAGCTCAAGGTCTAGTAGGGGAATTTTATCAAACTGAATTAAATCTACACCTGCTTGAGCAGCCATCCAAGCATCTTTTGGTGTATCTACTTCAACGCAAATATGTTGTTCTGGAAACTGTAGTCGCAGTTCATTCATGCGCTCAATTAACCCACCTATACCTCCCATGAATATCAGGTGTTGGTTAAAGATCAGAACTGTTTCAGATAATCCTAAGCGATGAAAAAATCCTCCGCCAGCTAGAACTGCTTTGATGGAAAGCGCTCTAGTACCTGGAAAACATTTACGAGTAGTCACAATAGAAACTGACTGATTTACTGATGAAGCAGTATTCACTAATACTCTTGTACGCGAAGCAATGCCGGAGGCGTATTCCATCAAATTTAAAGCAATTCTCCAGCCACTGTGCAAAGCTTGAGCAGTGCCACTAGCTTGAAGAACTAATTGCTTTTCTTGGCAGACTGTACCACTTTCGACTTGATAATGAACTTCGGCACCACAATATTTTAATACTCTGGCTGCTTCTTCAGTAGCGCAAATGGTCATCGGATGACGGGTAGAAAACTCGATTTCACCAGGTTGCTTGCCAATGCCAAGTCCGTAGGTTGTCAAATCTAGGTAGGGAACATCTTCCTGAATTAACCTAGCGATCGCCTCATCTGAGAAGAAAACACTCATTTTAGTTTTATGATCGGCTGACAAATAAATAGCTCAATCAAGATTCCCACTAAACCTAATCTCATTCAGTTGTAGGAATTGTAATAATTACTACTATTCTCCCAAATAGTTGGTAACAAAATAACTTTATTAATAAAGAATATCTACCTCAGTCGCTAGAATTAGTTAAATACTGAAATTGTCAATTACTGATTTATAATATCAAACTTGAGTTTAGCAATCATACAGATAGTGTAAATTACAAACATAATCCAAAGAAGATTGAGAATGCTAAATTTAGATGCCATTGATCGTACAACAATGCAATCAGTTCCATACAGTTATGCTGTGATAGAGAATTTGTTGCCCAAAGCAGCTAGCTTGGAACTTGCTGCCAGCTTTCCCCAGGAACAGTTTCGCTTATCAATAGGGTCAGGATATGGATATCTTTGGAGTGATATGCTTGCTAGTAATGAAGATATTGCTTTGATATACAAGTTTTGCGAACGCGCCAGCCCTGAGTTGTCAGATCGTTGGCGCGATCGCATTGCACAAGGTAGATTATCTTCTAATCTTGTTAATCTCAGCAGTCCTTGGCGACAAGTGATAGAAGAACTGTGGACACCTGCTTACCGCCAAGCCTTAACACAGATGTCTGGGGTGGAATTGAAAGACTGTGCAATGGTGATTGGGTTTCGTCGATATAATCTAGGTCACTGTCATCGCCCTCATACTGATGAACCATCGAAAGCTTTGACTCATTTGCTATTTTTCAATGAACAATGGCCTATGGACTGGGGTGGTTGTTTGCGAATTCTCCTTGACGAAAAACCAGAATCTATCTTCCAAGATATTGCACCACTGAGCCAGTTTTCGGCTGTGATTGTGCGCTCAGATAATTCTTGGCACATGGTAACTCCAGTAGCATCGACTGCACTACAGTGCCGATTGGCTCTCAGGATTGCTTTTTTTCACAATCTCGATGCAGGTGCTTAGTCGATAGTAAAAATCTAATTTTTACACAAAAGGCGATCGCCTATATTCTCTGGAAACAAGTAGTTAACTAACAATACAAAAGGCAGTTAGCAGAGTACAGATTATTCTGATTATATGAGTGAGTGCAACTACAGCAGTCATGACTACTTTGTAAGCAGATCCCCGACTTCTTCACAAGTTAGGGATCTGCTTACAAACGATTTAGAAATGCGATATTTTTAAACCTAATTTTCGCTTATACAGTAGTAAAGTTATACCACCCGTGACTAACATAGCAGATATTGAATCTGATTCAGGAATTGGTGTAATTTGACCCGAACCACTTATTGTGTTGCTAAACTGGCCAAAATCATTCACTCGACGACCGGTAGTAACTAAAAAGTATTTCTGTCCTGTAAGGAGTTCTCGGTTGAAAGTAACAGTACTACCATTAGTAGTAGTATTTGCTATAAGAACATTGGTTAATTGTTCAGTAGGATTGAAACTGTCCTGATATAAAGCTAAGAAAATATCCCATTTTCTATTTGCAGGTTGCGTAGGTTCAGATTCACCACTTATATTATATAAACCTGATTGATCGACCGTAAAATCGAATACACTGTAAGGTACACTCATTCCCAAATTTCCATCTTTTTCACCACTGATGAGAGTGGGAGGATTCCCTGGTGCTACACGACGCCAAATCGGTTCATTTGTTGTATCTCCCTCATAAGTAAAGGTAGCAGCTTTGGAGGGTTGAGCGGTAGAAACAGTAGCTAATGCTAACCCCAGAATAACCATTAATGGTTTTTGAAAAAACTTTGTTTTTAACATAAATTATCTCTTTAGATTTACTAATAGCTTGTTTAAAAAATGTTAAGGGCGAGAAACTTATCAAGCAGATTCCCCATTGTGAGTGACACTCGATGTATGGCGATCGCATAGATAGGATTGCTGGCAAATGTCTCGAATCCCTCACTACTAATCCTTAAATAGTCCTTGATCTGAGCATTTAAACTTTATGAATTATTCAACAGTATCTATGGCATATTTTTTTATACAAATTTGTGTTTTTGATTGAAGCTATCATACCAACTTGGTTGGAAAAAATCAATTCAACTACGTAATTAAACGCTGACTTTATCAAAACTTTAAGTAGAAAGTTTTTTATTTCGCACGACTTACACGCATGACAAGACTTCATGAGTAACTACGACTGTGGTGCTTTTACGATGCCTACGGCGAGCGTACCCCTCAAAAACCTAGCTATGCAGAAGCCGTAAACCTTGTGGCATAGCTAGCTATGCTTAGGGTGCAGCCTCTGTCTCCGACACGCTATTCGCGTTCGTAGAGAAGCGATCGCAATGTCTATGACGGGCTATTCGGGGTCGCAACGCCGCTCAAAATCCGAGCAACTTCTTGTATGGCGTGGGGAATGTGTTCCTTTGCTTTGTGCTTTCTTTCATCGTGAAAGAAAGCAAATGTGAAGGCATAATAGCTTATGAATCTTGTCCCTCGACAATTTCTTTTTGGATAAAACTAATTTGTGCAGCTAATTCTTGTCGAGTAGAAGCTTTAAATAGATATCGGAAAACAAACCAGATTAAGTAACCAATTCCAGTCAACTCAAAAACTAGATTTAACTGGGGAATTTCATTGATTACATCTAATACAGCTAGAATTATCTTAACTGCAATAGTCGCTGTAATAATTGTAGCAAAACAAATAATTGGCATTTGGTACTCAGTGGAAAAGCTACCTAAGTATTTAGGCAATTGCTCCAAAAATGCAGAGATTTTCCCGCCAATTTGCTGCCGTTGAGGTAATGGTTGATTATCAGGTATTAGCAATGGTTGAGTATCAAGCTCTGAACTTTCAACTGCTGCGTAGTTTACCGCCGTAGGCATCGCTTTGGTAGATGTAATATCAACAGATTTCGATTGTTGTACTTCATTATCCTGAAGTAATGGTTGATTATCAGGTATTAGCAATGGTTGAGTATTAAGGTCTGAACTTTCAACTGCTGCATAGTTTACCGCCGTAGGCATCGGTTCGGTAGATGTAATATCAATAGATTTCGATTGTTGTACTTTACTCTCTTTAAGTTTCCTATTTTCTTCAGGGATAACAGTTTTATTTTGCCCTGCACGGATATCAGATTGAGCGAGTTTCATCAAAGGAGAATAAATGGCATTGTACATATCGCGCGCCATATTCACCGCACCTTCAAAACCCATATAAGGGCCATTGTGGTAGCCATGACCATTCACATAAGGCAAATGCAACTTCTTCACCAATGCACCCACCCTCGGGCCAGTCAACACCAAATCAGGTTTGACCATCTCCAGCACCTCAAAGAACTCAAGTTCATTGCCATCATCAATATAGATAGTCCCTTCTTCACCTCTGGCAATTACCTTTTCAAAATCCTCTTGGTGTCCAAACTTGGACGACATGGCAACCACTTTCATCCCCAAATCGTCTTCTAGCGCTTTAGTCCAGTGCCACAAACGTGGGCCTCCAGTCCAAATACAGACCTTTTTCCCAGTCAAGCGCTCCTTGTACCAAGCTAACTTCGACTCATATTTAGCCACTTCTTCAGCAATCACCGCTTCGGCTCTATCTTCAATCCCAAAGAAAGCACCGATTTTGCGTAACCCTTCCTTGGCATAGTCAAAGCCCCAAGTATCCACATCAATCCGGGGAATGCCATATTTTTTCTTTAGCTCATTGGCAATATACCCAGCAGAACGCGCACAGTTAGTCACATTCAACTGCGCTCTGTGCATTCCACGCAATGAGTCATAAGTACCATTACCAGTAAAATGGGCAATAATTTGCACACCCATTTTTTCCATGTACTTTTCAAGGACAAAGGTATCTCCTTGAATGTTGTAGTCACCAATGACATTGATAGTATATGGGCTGGTAATTTCCGGCTCATAGGTTCCTACCTTGTCCGTCATCCACCCCATGTTGAATACGTGGTGTCCTTTGGATTGACTCACCCCAGCAAAACCCGGACACTCAACAGTGAAGATATCGACATCACCAAGTTCTTTTTCGACTTCTTTGACCACAGGTTTGATATCATCGCCAATCAAAGCAGTAGAGCAGGTGGTGTAGACCATCATCCGCTTGATGTCAGGAAATTCGGCAAAGGCTTCCAGCATCGCTTTTTTCAGCAGCTTTTCACCACCGAAGACAACGTGCTGTTCCTTCATGTCCGATGACCAGACATATTTGAGTTGGAAGTTGCCATTGTCGCTGGGATAACGCTTGGTGTGCCATGTGTCATAGGCACAACCTACAGGCCCATGTATCAACTGGATAGTGTCTTTGAGGACACCACCAATTACTAATTTAGCACCACAATAACTGCATCCGCGCTCAGATAATGAGCCGGGAATGGTTTCGACGTGGGCGCTAGGGAGAAACTGGGTTGTATCTTCTCCTTTCTCTTTAATATATATGTGCTTCTCCCGTTCGGGAATAGTTTCGTCGCACTTAAACAACTTCATTGGCATGGCTGATTGCTCCAGTTGTAATTGATCAGAAGACAGACTCTTCTAATATGTAATTTTTGTCAGAAACTTGTTGGAGTTCCTTGATTTCAAAATCCTATCAACCTTTCTAATTAATAATAGTAAAACTGATAACAATAACGCAAATTAATATTGCAAAATGAGAATAAAGTTAGTTTAGAATAGACAGTTCTGTATAGATTTAAAGTAATCCCAATCATTCTATATAAAAGACTTTGAGTAAAAAGAGTAGACAGACTATTCTAACTGGAAGTGAAGAGGCAAATGATTTAATTTCTGTCCTCAATATAGATATCTCACCAAAGAGAAATCGACGATTTTTCTCAACTTTCAACAACAGAATAACGCAATTATCGGCTTTGAGGCTGTTTAGATGATGACTAATTGTAACCACGAATACTCTTTGTAAATTAATTGATCAGCGCAAGTAAATTGGCCAGATGTATGATATTCTTTATTTATAGGGAATCTAAAACCAGAATAAAAACTCCTTAGATTCCTTTGAAGTGAGTATCAGACCAGCCTCATCAGTTATTGGTGATGGCATAACGTTAATCGAAGTGGAGCAAAACCGCCCAAAAATCGGTTTTTCGTTTGGCGAAGCTGTTGCCATAGCGTAGGCTGGACTGATTTTTTTATGTATCTTCTTTGCAGCGAAAATAATACTTGTCTTGCTGTGAGTAAACAGAAATTTCTCATTCACCTGCCGTATCTGTGGAAGTTTTTTGGATTTTTGGTGACAGAATTGGAACTAATTTTTAGCATCCTTGTTGTATCTCGCATCCCGCTAATATTTACTGCCATATCTGTAAGAAGCTGTTTAACTTCTAGCAAATAACTGCAATATTTATAGCGCTGGATAGACGGTTGATGTCCACTATCTAACAGCATCAATTCAGTCACAAACTGGGTAGTAAATACTTTCAATATTTACAACTCCAATTTGATTCAATACTCTGCTTGATTACACCATAATCTGGGAGCCGAATTAATAAGTCTGCGCCATTATTGAGGTTTTTATGCGGAAAATCGCTATTTATGGAAGAGGGGGAGTTGGCAAGTCCACAACAACTCAAAATGTAGTGGCTGGACTCACTGATCTGGATCGTAAGGTGATGGTTGTAGGGTGTGACTCAAAAGCAGACTCCACCCGGCTCCTCTTGGGGGGATTCCACCAGAAGATTGTACTCGACACGTTGCGTAAAGAAGAAGATGATGATTTGAATCTAGAAGACTTCCGCCAGGTGGGATGGGGAAAGACGCTGTGTGTGGAATCGGGTGGGCCGGAACCTGGTGTAGGATGTGCAGGTAGAGGCATTTTGACATCAATTGGGTTGCTGGAACAACTTGGTGCTTATGATGATGCAGTTAGACTTGATTATACATTTTATGACGGTCTAGGTGACGTGGTATGCGGTGGATTTGTCATGCCCATTCGTGAACGCAAAGCTCAAGAGGTTTACATTATCACTTCTGGGGAAATTATGGCAATGTATACCGTCAACAACATCTGCCGAAGTATTCAAAAGTATGCACCTATAGGCGGTATACGTCTGGGAGGATTGATTTGCAACTCTCGCAAAGTCGATGAGGAAGATGATTTGATCAAAGCTCTGGCAGAGAAACTGGGGACTCAAATGATCTACTCCATACCCAGAGACAATATGGTGCAGCAAGCAGAGTTCCACCGCAAGACGGTGATTGAGTATGCTCCTGAGTCTGAACAGGCGCAGCACTATCGCAACCTAGCAATGGCAATTGACCAGAATACAGATTTTGTCACTCCGAAATCTATGTCTAACGATCAGCTAGAGGAACTGCTGGTACAGTTTGGGTTGTTTAGACACCTCCAAACATTAGGTATCACCTCAAGCTCCACAAAGGTTGCAGATTCATTTTCGGAGATACCTCTTGAATAGGACGATGCAGTAGGGGTTATCCCTCATACAAAGTGTCTGGAGCAATTGGCGATCTCTGACTCGAAAAAGCAGAAAAAACTGCGTAAACTTCTTACCATCATTTGAGAAATCGGCGTTCTGAACCACGCCAAAATTCGTCTACCTCATTGAAGGAGGAGAACTCATTATGTTGACCGAAGAGGTTTTAGTCGAAAAATTTATCACCATAGTCAAGGAACGCTGTGCCAAAGTAGGTGAGTTGCTCCAGTACTGCCACGTCGAACTCGTAAACTCTTACTGGGGCTGCCCTCCAAAACTTATACAACATTTTGTTGTTTATTATCCTAATATGCTGTTTGCCTCAATTAATGACAACAAAGATGTTTTCAGAGGCGTTGCTCAAGATTTGGGGATATGTCAGGCTGTTTGCATAAATGCCACACGCATTATTCGCGATCCCGCCTCAAGGTTGAAGGAAAAGAACCCGATCTTATGGTTGGAACTCCAGTGGGTGGCAGTACCAACTAAAAAAGGCAATTGGCATCTAGATCAGGATTTACCGCACTCGGACTAAGTTTTTTTAGTGACGTAGCTTGCTACCGTTGGCGATGACTAATAGGTTAGCAAGCTACACTAAATCACTAAAATAGTATCCACCAATGCAAGTATTTTAGCGATGTGTATGCTATGCTTGCAGCAAATAAGCAAAATTGTCAAAACATCAATATGTCTGACAACAAAAACGGCAAATACAAGAAAACCTTGCGATTGACCTAACAGATTTAAGTTTGTCTGCTGGGCTTTTTCTAACGGAGAGATACAGCCTCATGAAACTGGATGTGAATCTTTGCAATAACCTGAAGTCAATTAGAACTCGCTTGGGCATGAGTCAACAAGAATTAGCTAATATAGCTGGCGTAACTCGTCAGAGTATTGGTGGTGTGGAACTAGGGCAATATGCTCCTTCTGTTGCTATGTCACTGCGTTTAGCCAAAGCTCTTGGCTGCCAAGTCGAGGACTTATTCTGGTTTGAAGAAGATTTACCAGAAGTTGAGGCAATTCTTGCGGGATCAGTCCCTAAGCAAGAGCGATCGCGAGTTAGTCTAGCGCGGGTTGGGGATCAATGGATAGCTTATCCCCTCGTTGGGAATGATGCTTTTCGGATCGAAATGATTCCAGCTGATGGTGAGACGCTTGCAGCGATCTACCCTGATGCTAAGGAATCCGTAAGGGTGGAAGAGTTACCCAGCATCAGCAAATTGCCATTAGCGTCAGAAGCAGCTAGTAATGAGCGTCAATCGGAGGGTGAAGCACAAAGCCAAAACGTTACAAATAAAGTCCTGGTTCGGATTCTGGATGATATAGACAAACTACACAATACAGTTGTGATTGCTGGTTGTACACCTGTGCTTTCTCTCTTGGCAAGAGCAACTGAACGTTGGCATCCGCAACTGCGAATTCATTATCGTTTCGCCCACAGCAAGGCTGCATTACGTAGTCTGTGCAAAGGTGAAGTTCATATTGCAGGAATGCACTTATACGATCCCAAAACTGGGGAACATAACATTCCCTTTGTGCGGGAAGCCTTAACAGGCAAGAGTGCCGTTTTGATTACCCTTGGAGTTTGGGAAGAAGGTTTGTTAGTCCCATCAGGAAACCCAAGGGGAATTAAAACAGTTTCCGACTTAGTAGAATTTGGAGCAACTATTGTCAACCATGAAGTAGGTTCTGGCAGTCGGATGCTTTTAGAACGAAAACTCCAAGAAGAAGGAGTGCCATTGCACAAAGTTAAAGGATCTGACCATATTGTTCACAGCCATCAAGATGTTGCTTTGTCTGTAGTCTCAGGAATCGCTGATGCAGGTATCAGTACGGCATCTATAGCTGCTGCCTTTGGATTGGGATTTATCCCCCTTCATCGGGCGCGATATGACTTGGTGATTATTAAGGAATATTTGCAAGAAGAACCAGTAAAGCAGTTTCTCAGTATCTTGGGACATCAGCTAGTGCGATCGCAATTAGAGATTCTCGGCGGCTATGACACTAGCAACATTGGGGAAGTTGTAGCAAATATTTAATAATTTGTAATGATTCTCTCTACGTTCGCGCAGCGTGTCGCAGACAGACGCTAAAAGCGTAGCTTGCAATTCTTACAGAGTAGGCAGACTCGCTACCGCCACGTTCGCGGAGCGTCTCGTAGAGAAGACAGTAATTCGCAATTATTATCCTATGGCTAAGAAATATGTCTTTTACTTTCCACAACTCAAGTTAGCTGCTCTGTCTTTCAATTACGAATTCCTCAAGTCAATCAAAATCACCCAACAAGTTAGCTGGTTATGAATCATCACTTCACTATGAACAAACATCCAGTTCAGATTAACGATACAACCTTGCGAGATGGTGAACAAGCGGCGGGTGTAGCCTTTAATGTTGAAGAAAAAATTGCGATCGCTACTTTTCTTGATGCCATTGGTGTTCCAGAACTGGAAATTGGCGTTCCGGCAATGGGACAAGAAGAAGCAGAGTCGATCCGAGCGATCGCTAATCTGGGATTAAATGCCCAATTACTTGGCTGGAACCGTGCTAAATTGTCCGATATCCAGGCATCTATAGATTGTGGTTTAGAACGGGTGCATATTTCCGTTCCTGTCTCAGAAATTCAGATTGCCGCTAAGTTTGGGGGCAAGCAGCAGGTAATGCTGGATCTTCTGCGGGATGCGATTAATTTTGCCTGCGATCGCGGTTTAGCGGTATCTGTTGGCGGAGAAGATTCTTCCAGAGCCGATCCGTCTTTTCTGTTGGATGTGGCGTATTATGCTCAAGAGTTGGGAGCTTTCCGGTTTCGCTTTTGTGACACTGTAGGAATTCTCGACCCTCTGAACACTTACAGCAAAGTTCGCTCCCTTGTGCATCATCTATTCATTCCCATAGAAATGCACACACATAATGATTTTGGACTGGCAATGGCGAACTCGCTAGCTGGTATTGAAGCAGGGGCGCGATCAGTTAACACTACAGTCAACGGGATTGGCGAACGCGCAGGTAATGCGGCGCTGGAAGAAATTGTGATGGCACTGAAACACCTCTACAACATCCCAACAGGTATTAATACAAAACGGTTGCTGGAACTGTCACGGTTAGTTGCTAAAGCTGCTAATTGGCCGGTTCCTCCCTGGAAAGCGATCGTGGGTGAAAATACTTTTGCACACGAGTCAGGGATTCATGCTCACGGTGTGTTACAAAATCCCGGTACTTACGAACCTTTTGCGCCGGAAGATGTTGGTTGGGAACGTCGCCTTGTTGTAGGCAAACATTCCGGTCGGCATCTGATCATCAGTGTGCTGCAAGAACATGGAATCATACTCAGTCAGCCAGAAATTCAATCAGTGCTGGATGCTGTAAAGCATGAGTCAGTAAAAGTTAAGCGCAGTCTCACTGTTGAAGAACTCCTGAGTTTTGTTCCCCAAAGATGAACTTAATGGTAAGTCGGGAGAGTTAAGAAAGCATCACAATTCCGTCTCTGGTTAGCGATTGCAGTTATTGTACCAACTGCTAGAATATTACCAATTATGTTGGTAACAGCTATGCCGAGAAAAGAGCAAGGATGGATCACTTTTCAATTGTCTCCAGAAGAACGGCAACTTCTAGAGCAGTACTGCAAGCGGTTCCAACGCACTAAGACTGATGTTTTGCGCTCCCTGTTGCGTAGTCTCCAAGGACAATCACTCAAACAGCAGGGAAAGCAGTTTGATCCTGGAGAGGTTGATCTGGACTTATTTTGAGCAGTAGTGAAGAACCGCTATCGGTAAAGCGAGTTGTCTTGCACCTAAACAAATTTGCAATGAGGTTGGTAATCCCTCTGAAATCGTAAAAAAGCGTTAAAGTTCAAAAGTTGGCTATGACAATGACAAATCCTACAAAATTATTGCGATCGGGGCGCTTCAGGACTGGGTAATGAGTACTGGGTACTGGGCAAGAAAATATGAATCAGATTTGCTTGGGATCTAAATTCCCATCTTAAATCTTCTCAGTCCTCATTCCCTAGTCCCCAGTCCCCATTCCCTAGTAGTCTGCCAACCCAAAAATGCTAAGTGAGGACTGGGAAAAGGGGAAAGGGAAAAGGGTAAGGGATTTAAACCCTTTCCCCCTTCCCCCTTCCCCTTTACCCCGCCAAGTTTCCTTGGCGAACTACTAGTCCCCAGCCTTTAGTTCAATACCACTTGATGTCCAGGGTAATCATGATTGGTTAATTTTAGTAAAGCGTTTTTTCTACCATGCTTAATTTTGATTCCATTCGTACCACAGCAATGCAAAAAGTCCCATACAATTGGGCTTTGATCAAAAACCTGCTTTCACCAGAAGCAAGCTTAGAACTAACTGCGAGTTTTCCCCACGAAGAGTTTCGCCTGTCGGAGGGAGAGGGATATGGATATTCTTGGGGAAAAATGCTTGCAACTAGCGAGGATATTTCCTTGATGCTCAAATCTAGCGATAATCGCTGGCGAGAGCGGATGGCACAAGGCAGACTTACTTATGACTTGAGACACCTGAGTAAAGTCTGGCGACAGTTGATAGAAGGATTGTGGACAGATTCTTACCGCGCAGCCATAGCTGAAATGTCTGGGTTGGAACTAAAAGACTGTCTAATGGATATTGGATTTCGTCGGTATAGCTCAGGACAGTTGCATCACCCTCATACAGACGAGCCGAACAAAGTTTTAACTCATCTGCTATTTTTCAATCAACAATGGTCTGTAGATTGGGGAGGCTGTTTGCGAATTCTCAAAGATTCCCAGCCGGAATCTGCCTTCCAAGATATTCTACCCCTTAATGATTCCTCAGTTGCGATCGCACGTTCTGACAATTCTTGGCATACGGTAACTCCGCTTACTTGTCCTGCATCTGAGTATCGGCTAGCCTTACGAGTTGCTTTTTTTCGGAACGATCTAATTTCAGATTTCGGAGAAACCCGGCTAGCTGCGTAGTAATCAAGTCTTTTCTCTCTATTTTTGTCAGTTAATCAGCCTCCTGATTTTCTGGTTCTTCCTTGTTTTCCTTAATCGTAAAGAAGTGTTCAGGTTCAAAAGCTGACTATGACCAATCCTACAGAACTACTGCGATCGCGCTATGGTGAAGTTCCCTTCAATTACGAAATTGACTGGAACGCCTCTCTAGAAACGCTAATAGCCCACCGTTCAGTCCGGTCTTATCTATCTGATCCTTTACCACCAGGAACCCTAGAATGGCTAGTTGCTGCTGCTCAATCTGCTCCTAGTTCAGCTAATATGCAAACCTGGAGTGTGGTAGCAGTTGAAGATCAAGAACGCAAAGCAGAATTATGCAGGCTGGCTAATAACCAAGTATGGATTAACCAAGCTCCCGTATTCTTCGTTTGGTTAGCAGATTTAGGTCGTCTGGCTCATGTTGCTGACACTCGCGGACTAACTCCCGTAGCTCTGGATTACGTAGAACTGTTGGTTAAAGCAATAGTCGATGCTTCAGTCGCAGCGCAAAATGCGATCGTAGCTGCTGAATCTGTTGGTTTAGGAACGGTATATATCGGCGCACTTCGCAAAAGTACTCAAGAGGTAGCCACATTATTGAATTTGCCACCTTTTGTGTTCCCTGTGTTTGGGTTGTGTGTGGGTTATCCCAATCCTGAAGCACAACCTGTTGTTAAGCCGCGCCTACCCCAGCCAGCTGTATTCCATCGGGAAACCTATAAATTGGCAGAGCAAGATGAGGCGATCGCTCACTATAATGATATCATGAAAGAGTTCTACACTGAACAAAAAATGAATGTCGCTGGTGATTGGTCGCAACATTCAGCCGAGCGAATAGCCACTTTAGACTATTTAAAAGGGTGTAAAGATTTGCGTGAGACTCTGAATAACTTCGGCTTCAAGTTGTTATAAAAGGAGTCAACAGCCAGAATACAAAGATACAGGGTAAGCATCCACCCTATCTTTAGTAGTCTGTCAATAAATAATTGATGGATAAATTAAGAGTAGAGACGGCGATTTATCGTGTCTCTTTAACCATCAAAATGAATTTGACAGACTACTCGTCTCAAGTAAACTATGCGCTGCGGCGACCAGAGGAGAACTTCTGATATCTGCACCAAAGCTTTTGACACTTAAAGACTCAAAACCCTACACTTCAGTTTCAAAAGATGATTTCGGTGCATAAGTCTAAGCAATAGATAAGAACTTAGGCACCATGACAAAATTATGTCATTGCGAGTGCAGCATCTCCAATAGAAGCAATCTCAAACCTTAGTTTTCAGTGCGTAAGTCCTAAAATAGACTCGCTAACTTGTCAGATATAGCAATTCTCCTGCTTGAAACCTTTGTACGAATTTGGGGAATCTGAAGGCATTTAAGCAGTCAACAGGCGAACAATTTAATGGGTATTCCAGCAAGCTTTATCTTTCAAAAAAGGGCTGACCTGTAAGAATAGCTCTTTGACTGAGAATTGCTGACCAAAAATGTAGAATTAACCCGCGAAACCAAAGGAACTTCAAACAATGAATAATCTATCTACCAAAGACCTCAACAGACTACGCTCTCAAAGCAAAATAATTGTTAGTCGAGTGGAGATTTTCATCGAAACTTACTTATCAGAAACCTCTCTTGATGAAAATCTGGTTAACGAAACCTTAGAAGAGATCGTCAAAGCTGCGAATAACTTAACAACCGCAGCATCAAAGATGAAAACTGCCGAAACTGCCCATAAACTAAACGGTTCCAAATAGTTTAATAGGGCTGAGTTAAACCCCATAGCTAAATGGGGATTGAATACAGTTCCAAGTGCTGAGTAATCGATGCTAGATACTCAGCACTATTTCAGTTATGGAGATAAATGAATCTAGGCTATTAGGAAATACTATGCTAAAAGGGATAACTTCAAAGTTCAATAACTGGTTACAAAGAAATACAATTGTACGTAATCTGGAATTTTTTCAAGACTTTATTATCATTTCTCTCTGCCTTGGTTTGTTCTGTGTGATGCTCATTCGACTGGGAGATATGTTTTTCTCCTTTTTGAGTCCATTAGATTTACGACAAGTAACATCTGATATCCTGTTCATTTTGATTTTAGTAGAGTTGTTCCGCCTGTTAATTGACCATCTACAACAACAGCGAACATCTGTTACCGCAGCAGTAGAAATTACTATTGTTTCTGCTTTAAGAGAGGTGATTTTACGTGGTGTACTCGAAATTCCCCGTGACCAAATTTTTGGAATAGCTCTATTTCTGATGGTTTTAACAGTAATTATGGTGGCTTTACCTTGGATATCTCGTTTTCTTGAACAGGTCAAAATTGCTAACCCAGAAACAGTAGAAAAAGTGCAACTGTTGCCTAAAAACTCTCTAGCTTCTGATTAATTGTAACCACACATACTATTTGAAAATTAGTTGGAGATCGCAAGTAATTTTAACAAATGTATGATATTCTTTATATATGGAGAATAAGAAGTACAAAATTCTTCAAAAAAATAAAGTACACTCCAAAACTAGCAATTCTATTTATGAGCTTTGGACATTATTATGCCCTAAGCCTATCTAGTCATAGAAGAGAACAAGGGACAGGGAGCAGGCAGGGCTATTTCATTGCCTAAAACAGGTAAAATTGCAAGTGTTGAGAGGATAAGAATCATGGGTGCTTGTCTGATTGAACATCTGCGGCAAGTAGAAGACTTCAGAACAAGTGATGGTCGAAGACATCCACTATGGTTGGTGTTGCTGTTTGTAATAATGGGCACTATGAGTGGATATGTTGGGTATCGTGCGTGGGGGGATTTCGTCAAACGGCATCGTCGAGCGTTAATCAAAACGTTTGAAATACAAAAGCACGGTGTTCCCTCATACTCAACTATCAGGCGTATAGCGATGGGAGTCGATTTTGATAAACTGGTGACAAAATTTAATCACTGGGCGCAAAACTACGTTGAAATAGAAGAATCTGAGTGGTGTCGTATCGACGGTAAAAGCATTAAGGAAACAGTCCAAGACTACGAAAAATCATGTCAGAATTTTGTCAGTATCGTAACAGTGTTTGCGAGTAAAAGAGGACTAGTAGTCAATATGGAAGAGATCCAAAACAAGGAAGAGAGGGAAATCGTAGTAGTGCAAAATTTAATTGCAGCTTTGGAGCTAAAAAATTCTGTATTTAGCTTTGATTCTTTGCACTGCCAAAAAAACTTGCCAGTTAATACATAGACTGTGGAAATAATTACGTGATTGCGGTCAAAGACAATCAGCCAAGGATGATTCCAAAATACGTAAGGGTAATACCGCCCGCAATTTCTCCATCATTGTTTGACTTCACAGATGGAAAGTAGTAACTCGTTCATCAGCATTTACCAACGAGTAAAACCTTTTTCGATAACTTGCTATTCTATATTTATTCCAGTGAGCTTTTGCCTATCAGAATCAAGCTACTCTGTGAAAGAATTCTCCTCATCAGAATTGCTGTTGTTATTTAGAAGGATTTTAAATGCAATCTAAGTTGTTGTAGAAATCAAAAGATTGTGAAGTATTGATTGTTAAGCACTAAACACTAACTAACATATCAGTAGAATACCATGCTTGAGAATCTTCTGAATAACCATAATTTACCGTATCCTGATACGATACATCCCATCATTGTCCATTTTGTGATTGCAATGGTGTTGTTTGCCTTCGTGTGTGATGTCATTGGATACTTTACTAGCAACTACCGTCTTTTTGAGGTGAGTTGGTGGAATATGTTTTTCGCTACAATTTCCATCTTCATCGCCGTTATTTTTGGTCAATTTGAAGCAGGTTTAGCACAACCTTATAACGCAGTTAAACCAGTACTTAATTTACATACTCTCCTTGGCTGGTCACTTGCAGGAATTCTGGCAGCTATTACAGCTTGGCGTTACGTGATTCATTGCCGCACTCCAGAAAAAATATCAGTTTATTACCTAGCAGCAAGTCTATTTTTGACTGTTTTGGTAGGCATACAAGTGTATTTCGGAGATGAATTGGTTTGGGTATATGGGTTGCACACTGTACCAGTTGTTGAAGCTATAAAGGAGGGCTTACTGCAATGAATCCTGAAGTTATTGAGCAATTAAAGACTCAGATGGGAGCAAATGGGTTGCCCTACACTATACCCATTCACCCAAATTTAGTTCATCTCACTATAGGTTTGTTCATCCTTGGCATTACCTTTGATTTGATTGGTTCATTCTTCCCTCTACAACAACCAATCTTCAAGTTTTTAGCAGTTCCTGCCACTCGTTCTAGCTTCTTTGATGCTGGCTGGTACAATATGCTAGGTTCGGCACTCATCACAATTTTTACGGTAGCAGCAGGTTTTTACGAAATCATGTTGGCAGAACCCCTGACTGGGGTAAAGAGTACCTGGGGATTAGAAGCTATGGAAACAATGCTTTGGCATGGAGTGGGTGGTGTTTTTCTACTAGCGCTGATTCTTGGGATGGCTATTTGGAGAGGATTTCAGCGTTATATTTGGCGTCAGGATGACAGTCAACAAGTGCAGTGGACTTATTTAGTTTCTGGACTGTTCATCATGTTCATCATGTTCATCCACGGTACGCTAGGAGCGCACTTAGCTGCTGAGTTTGGAGTTCACAATACTGCTGATATGTTATTGCGCTTGGGTAAAGACCCCAATATGTCTTTTGTCATTCGTTATTTGTCCTTTGTATAGATACTAATGACCAATGACTAATGACTAATGACCAATGACCAATGACTTTTATGGCCATGAAAATCCGAAATATTTTGATCTTGAGTGCGATCGCGATCGCCTTAACTGCTGTTAGTCTTTTGATAGGGCAGTGGACGTATTCCTGGATGCCTCCTCAAGCCGCAGCAGAATCGCAGCTCGTCGATAAGTTGTTTAGTTTCTTAATCACGCTGGGAGCATTTATCTTCCTTGGAGTCACAGGAACACTCATCTACTCAGCGATTTTCCATCGAGCAGAGCAATATGATACCAGCGATGGCCCTCCTATTGAAGGAAATATCACACTAGAAATTGTCTGGACTGCAATTCCTGTATTGCTAGTGTTTTGGATTGCCACCTACAGCTACCAAATCTATGAGCAAATGGGGATTCAAGGCCCAATGGAAGCTATGCATCTGCATATTCCAATAGGGATGAAATCGGCATCTGCTGCACCAATTAACGGAGATGCAGGCATAGTTTCCGCCTCCCCGACTTCCTCAATTGTATCAACTGATGCTACATCAAGTGTAATACCATTTGAAGACATTGAAGTTAATGCCAAACAGTGGGCTTGGGTTTTCCGCTATCCAAAAACAGGAATTACCAGCACCGAACTACATTTACCCGTCAATCATCGCATCCGTCTAGCAATGCAATCTGAGGATGTTCTCCACGGCTTTTATATCCCGGCTTTCCGAGTCAAGCAAGACATTATTCCCAACCGCAACATTGACTTTGAATTCACCCCCATCCGCATTGGCAAGTATCAGTTAACCGATTCCGAATTTAGCGGTACTTACTTTGCAACCATGCGGGCAAATGTTGTTGTCGAGTCCCCTGAAGATTACAAGAAGTGGCTTGCAGAAACAGCAAACCGTAAACCATGTACTGCAAATAATCAAGCAGCTTCCGAATATGCCCAAGAATCAAAAGAATTAATCAAAGGCTGGGTTACGGTAGCACCCGCACAAGCCCCTGTAGTTAATTACAGCAATTAGTCATTGGTCATTAGTCATTGGTTTTGAACAAGTGACTAATGACAAAGAATAAAGGACAAAGGACAAAGGATAAAAGACAATGACAAATATTTCCGTTGAAGACATTACAGGTGACGCACCTCAACAGGAACCTATAACAGACTGGAAACAATACTTTAGCTTCAGCACAGACCACAAAGTTATCGGTATTCAGTATATTGTTACCGCTTTCATTCTCTTTTTAGTTGGTGGCATATTTGCAATGATCATTCGTGGGGAATTGATTACCCCAGAATCAGACCTAGTTGACCGTAGTGTTTATAATGCAATGTTCACCATGCACGGCACTGTGATGCTATTTGGATGGACATTCCCCATACTTACAGGTTTTGCTAACTATCTTGTACCTCTGATGATTGGGGCACGAGATATGGCGTTTCCCAGACTCAATGCTGTTGCCTTCTGGATGATACCGATCGCTGCTATCCTATTGATGGCCAGTTTCTTTGTACCCGGTGGGCCAGCACAAGCCGGTTGGTGGTCATACCCTCCCGTCAGCTTGCAAAACCCGACAGGCAACTTAATCAACGGTGAAGTAATCTGGCTTCTAGCAGTGGCAATATCGGGTGTTTCCTCAATTATGGGGGCGATTAACTTTGTCACCACGGTTGTGAAGATGCGCGCACCTGGGATGACATTCTTCCGTATGCCCATCTTTGTTTGGAATGTATTCAGCGCCCAGATTATCCAACTGTTTGGACTACCTGTCTTAACAGCAGGTGCAGTCATGCTTTTACTCGACTTAACAGTTGGAACTAGCTTTTTTGACCCCGCCAAGGGAGGCGACCCAGTTCTATTTCAGCACTTTTTCTGGTTCTACTCCCACCCTGCTGTTTACGTGATCATTCTGCCGGTCTTTGGAGTCTTTTCAGAGATATTCCCTGTTTTTGCTCGTAAACCTCTGTTTGGCTATAAGATTGTCGCTATTTCATCACTCCTGATTGCTGGAGTTAGCGGTATAGTCTGGGTACACCATTTATACGTCAGTGGTACTCCAGGCTGGATGCGGCTGTTTTTCATGCTCACAACCATGTTCGTTTCTGTCCCCACTGGCATTAAGGTGTTTGCCTGGACTGCAACGATTTGGGGTGGCAAGCTACGATTTGATACACCAATGCTGTTTGCGTTTGGTGCATTAATATTGTTTGTATTTGCAGGTATCACTGGCATCACCCTTTCCTCTGTTCCCATTGATGTCCATGTCAACAACACTTACTATGTGGTGGGTCACTTCCACTATGTTCTATATGGCACGGTAACAATGGGGATGTTTGCTGCTATTTACTTCTGGTTCCCCAAAATGACTGGACGTATGTATTACGAAGGCTTGGGCAAGTTGCATTTCTGGCTGGCGTTCATTGGCACTAACCTCAACTTCTTCCCAATGCACCCACTAGGATTACAAGGAATGTTGCGTCGAGTTTCTTCTTATGCACCAGAGTATGAATTTTGGAATATTATCGCCAGTATCGGAGGATTTCTGCTAGGTGTGTCTACCTTACCCTTCATTCTGAATATGATTGGTTCTTGGATACATGGCGAACAAGCACCGAAGAATCCTTGGCGAGCAATTGGACTGGAGTGGTTAGTTTCTTCACCACCTCCTGTTGAGAACTTTGAGGAAATTCCAGTTGTTGTGGGTGAACCCTACGGATATGGGAAATCTGAACCATTGGTAGCCGAGCATTAGAGAGCAGGCCAAATGTTTGATTTGATTTTTAAACGCATAGGCGCAACTCTTGGAGACGCTACGCGAACGCGCCTTCCCATAGGGTAGGAGCGCAGAGGTTCATGCAGATGGACACAGAGAGTTTGAGATGAGGTATTCGCGATCGCAGACTACTACTTTACTCTCTTTTCTTTCTCTGTGCCTTTGCGTGAGATAAATATATAGGAGTTTCAAGCAATGGACAGTTCCATCATTTCAGAAGAATCAGATCATCTCTCACACGAGCATACCCATGATGAAGAAGGCAGCAAGATGTTCGGCTTCATTGTCTTCCTGCTGTCAGAGACTTTCATTTTCCTCGGTTTTTTTACAGCATATATTGTCTATAAAACAGCAAATCCTGACTGGCTACCAGCTGGCGTTTCTGGACTGGAAGTCAGAGATCCGGCAATTAATACGGTAATTCTTGTTTCTAGTAGCTTTGTCATCTACTTGGCAGAACGCGCCCTTGCACGCCACGACTTGATAACATTTCGCCAGTTTCTAATGCTTTCGATCGCAATGGGAAGTTACTTTTTAGTCGGGCAAGCGATCGAGTGGAGCCATCTTTCTTTTGGCTTTACCACAGGTGTTTTTGGTGGAATGTTCTACTTACTGACAGGCTTCCACGGTTTACACGTTCTTACTGGCATTTTGTTGCAGATACTTGTTTTTGGTCGCTCTTTCATTCCTGGTAACTACGACACAGGTCATTTTGGTGTAAATGCCACTTCTATTTTTTGGCACTTTGTTGATGTAATCTGGATTGTTTTGTTTGTCCTTATTTATATCTGGCAATAACACCTTGTTGTTAACCACTTATTAGGCTCCTGGTTGTGCAACACCCTTCACTTTGCTCTTGGACAAACTTTAAACGCTAACTCGTGTCGATAAAAACACACGTTAAACTCTGCAAAAAAGTTCATGTGTCCCAGGATTATAGGTGTATCTTTCGATTGAGTCCAGGCAAATGCAAGCAAGACAGGCGAGAACGGAGCAACTTCACCAGACAGCACTAAGCCTCGTGCCTCATTAAGAGCCAAATTTCCACTCAACTGAATAGGAACGGTCTGCTCTTGCCAAACTGCTCCTAACTGTAAGCCAATTTCGTAAGGTAGAACATTAACACTTGCACCTGTATCTAGTAGCGCGATCGCTTCTGTAGAAAGGCTTCCGTTGGTAAGGGTTAAGGGCAAATATGGCATAACGCTCGATCGCCCTTGACTATCGGTTCGCTCCGTGAACAGAAAGCGATGACCATCAAGCATTGGCGGCTCCTTGTGCTGCCACTAGCAGGTCTGACAATGCTTGAATTGCTTCAGGAGTTGCTTGAGGAGACCAGACAACTCCTTGAGTTGATGCCAGTTGATTTAGAAGTGCTTTCGTTGAATCACTCTCTTTAGTATTTTCTAAGCTGTATCCTTCTTCTTTCGCAACTGCAAGCAGGAGAAAGTGGATTAGTCGAAGTTTATCTTCATGAGATAGTTGACTGACGGTTGGTAAAATTTCGCCCAGAGCCATATAGCTTATTTTGAGATGATATACGTTTAGTTTAGCTCAGTCAGACATTAGCACTTTCTGACTGAGTTAAGTTAATCCGGCGATGCCTCCACCAACGCTGCTATTCTTAAATCCATCGTGGGCGCACGAACACGTTGCGATCGCTCCAGCATTAAATAATAAAATAGGAGCCATTACCAAAACCTGAATAATTTGCAATAGCAGAGCATATTCACGAATAATGTTAGCATTGCTCCGCGCATAATTGATGAAGTGATGAGTGCCAAATACCTGAGAAAATAGTTGCATTGATTTGTTCCAATTTGCCTAATCAATGACTTAATTACAATACCAAAAGTGCATTGTATATCCTTGGAATACTGAAATTCTGAACCATCTCAGGACATCCCACGAGGGTTGTATTTTGCAACTAAACCAACAGATTTTAAGCAACTATACGATTTATGATCGACAATGTACTCTTGTACCTTAAAAGCCAATGCCGATCGTATTTAATGTAGTAGATGTTGAGGACAAAGAGCATTACTTGAACTATGAAGAGATAGAGGAAACAAAGGTAGCTGATGAAGGATTACGCAATGATGATTACCTCGATGCTCAATGCTTTTTCGTCCTCCTCAAAAATGGAGATATACTACTTCTAGAAATGGCTAGACAGAACCAAGTAAGTAAAAACTTCCTTTACCGCTTACTGATGCCAGGGGAATAGCCTCCTTTAATATCTAGGGCTGCCTGGATGCCGACCGTTGCTATTCTTAAATCCATCGTGGACACACGAACCTGTTGCGATCGCAGTTGATCGAAGACTGCGATCGCATTCCATCAAATATCTCTAAACTACGTCACAACGACTGAAACAAAGCGGTCTAAAGCTATACCAGGACTTCTGTCAAGTTCTTCTAAGGAAATGCCATGCTGGGTAAAAACTAAGATGTCAGCATCTTGTCAGGAATTCTTCTCATCATCAAAATTGTCTGGAAAACAACATAAATATAGTTGCTTTCCTAATCAATCTTGCCTATACTCCTCAATGTAAGCTTTGCTTGCCACAGTAAAGAATATTGGCGTACAGATTGCTAGGAGAGTGCAATGATCAATCATCGGGCTTTGCGTCATAGGTATTTGGTAATTCTCGTGGCGATTCTTTGCATCAGCTTTGGTAGTATATTCAACCAAGAGCCAACTTTTGGACAGTCTTCAGGAAGTAAAAATGTCATTGTGGCGATGACAACCAGTATTGAGGATAGTGGGCTGCTAGATGATTTAGTTCCGGCGATTGAAAAGAAAACAGGATATAGGCTGAAAAAGGTTGCAGTCGGCACCGGACAGGCTTTGGCTCTGGCTGAAAAAGGTGAGGTTGACGCGCTATTCGTCAATTCACCGAAAGCCGAACGCAAAGTTTTGGAGGGTGGTGCGGTGATTAATCGCCACTTGGTAATGCACAATGACTTTGTGATTGTCGGGCCAGATGCAGACAAAGCAAAGATTAGAGGGAAAAAGAATGCTGTGGAAGCGTTCAGTCTCATTGCCAAAAATCAAGCATTGTTTGTATCGCGGGGTGATGACTCAGGTACTAACAAACTAGAAAAAGATTTATGGAAACAGGCAAACGTCACACCATCTGGAACTTGGTATCAGCAAACAGGTTCAGGAATGGCGGAAACTTTGCAAGTTGCTAATCAAAAACTGGGATATACCTTAGCAGATCGGGCAACGTATATATTTCAGCAGAAAAATCTGTCTTTGCCTGTACTGGTGCAAGGAGATAAGAAACTGTTAAATCTTTACCATGTGATGGAGGTAAATTCTAAGAAGTACCCCAGAGTCAATAGTGCAGGAGCTAAAGCGTTTATTAATTTTGTCTTATCTCCTGAAGGACAGACAATAATTGCAGCCCACGGCAAAAAAGAGTTCAAACAACCGCTATTTTATGTTGATGCCGGTAAAACGGAGAAAGATTATGGCTTTTAAAGAAACTTGAGTATCAGCTCGTTAAGAGTTGCTTTACTGCATATTTGAGTATTATTTCCCAATTTTTTAAGAGATTTGTATTTGTGAATACAATCATCGAAGGAGCTTTCAAAGCTTTTGAGCTATTAACCAGTGGTGATAGTGACGTTTTCCAAGTCATGACGATGACATTGTTTGTATCTGGAACAGCTACAGCCATTAGCGTTTTACTGGGACTACCATTAGGACTGTGGCTAGCATTAGTGGATTTCATCGGCAAGCAGACTCTGACTAGTTTGATTAATTTCGGTATGGGATTACCACCCGTCGTAGTCGGTTTATTCGTCAGTATGTTTTTGTGGCGATCTGGCCCATTGGGAAATCTGGATTTAATTTATACACCCATAGCTATGATCGTCGCCCAAACCATCATTGCTTTTCCAATTGTTACTGGCTTCAGTTTTGCCGCAATTATCAGTATTAATCCGAAGCTACGTTGGCGACTGTTATCAATGGGAGCGACACAGTGGCAAGCCAACTGGTTGCTAATCAAGGAAGCACGGTTAGGGTTAATGGCTGCAATCATGGCTGGTTTTGGTCGCGTCATCTCGGAAGTTGGTGCATCCATGATGGTGGGCGGCAATATTAAGGGGCAGACTAGAGTCCTGACTACAGCGATCGTTACGGAGGTAGGGAAAGGAAATTACGATGTGGCGATGGCGATCGCATACATCCTTCTGATCATCACATACACCGTTATCGTGTTGCTAACTATCTTACAGCATGACAAGAAAATCCTATGAGTACTAACGAATATGTCCTGAATATGCGGCAGGTTAGCGTCGATAGCAAAACACGTAAAAATATCCTGTCAATTGAAAATTTTACAGTCCGTCCAGGAGAATTGGTCGCTGTGCTTGGCCCCAATGGCGCTGGTAAAAGCACTTTGTTAAGAACAATCAATCTCTTGCAACCTTACCGTGGTGAGATGCAATTATTTGGACAGGATGTCCGCAATACCAATAAAACATTGTTGCGTCGTCGTTCAGCTTTGGTATTTCAAGAAACCTTACTACTGGATGACACTGTTTTTAATAATGTTGCCAAAGTATTAAAGTTTCGCGGAACACCAACACACAAGATTAAGCAAACGGTACATACTGCACTTGCAACTTTTGGCTGTGAACACCTGGCAAATCAGTCAGCTCGTTCTCTGTCTGGTGGTGAAGCGAAACGGGTTTGTATTGCCTGCGGTTTAGTTGCTGATTCCGAATTGCTGCTTTTGGATGAGCCTTCTGCCTCTTTAGATGTGGGAATACGTCCCCAGATGATCGAGAAAATTAGACAATGGGCGCAAGCGAGGGGATCGGCAGTTATATTAGTCAGTCATAATTTTACAGATATACTGCATTTTGCCGATCGAGCGATCGCTTTATTTGACGGCTGTATTATCCAGGATGATAACTTGGAAACTATCATCCGCCGACCAGCTAACGAGCAGCTTGCCAGACTGGTAGGGATAGATAATATTATTCCGTGCCATGTAGAACGGAGTAGCCGCGGAAATTTTATCAAACTTGCAAACGGGATAGAGTTTTTATATCCTGGGGAAATCACAAAACCAATTACTACATGTTGTTTATCTGGCGATACTTTCAATCTTTACGATGCAAGTTCTTCAATGCGACACAAACTATGTTCGGTAATTATTGAAGGACTAGTAGAACGGGTTTTAAATGGTATTGGAATTTGTAGTATTTGGGTTAAGGTGGGAGAACAAACTTTAATCGCCAGGGTGCCTCGGAATCATATATTTGGCAATGTATATCCCCATGAAATAATTAAGCTGGCATTCAATCCTAAAGATGCACATTTTGTTTAGAAAAATAGACGGTTTTATATTAAAAATAATAGGATAAATAAGAATTTAGTCATTCTAATTAGCAAAATATTCTAAAATTTTACACGCGGCAGTATTTATCTTATTAAAACTATCATCTGGTGCAAGTATTTGTTCGGGTTTATGAATATACTCAGCACTCTAACTGGGCAGTCAAAACTGTTTCGATAACACCGGATTTTGATGCAGTCTGAATTAGTGTTGCCGCGACTTTTTTCGCCTGTGAAGCAGTTGACCAACTTCCTTCCATCATCGCAACCACAATCGCACCTTGCACGAGGAGAAGCAGTTGCCTGGCTAACTGTTCGGGTGATGAAACTTCTGCTTCTTGAGCTAGCCTTTTGATGTAGTGGTAGATAGATTGTTGATGCTCTAATGCCACTCTATGTCCAGGGTGGTCAGCATTGGCTAGTTCCACTGAAGCGTTAATGAATGCACAACCTCGAAAATCTGGGCCCTCAAACCATTCCCGTAGGGCATCGAATATTGCCAATATTTGTTGGGATGGGTTAGAAGCTCGTTGCTCAATCGTGGTTTTGAGCCATTGACACCATTGTTCATCCTGTTGTCGCAGCCACGCTTCAATTAATGCATCTTTTGACTTGAAATGATTGTAGAGAGACATTTTTGCAACACCAGATTCCGCAACGATTCTGTCAATACCGACATTGCGAATTCCCTCTCGATAAAACAAGCCTGATGCTGTATTTAGAATGCGATCGCGAACAGATTTACGGGTTGTTTTCGGTTTGGTCATTTTAAACTGGACGTTCAATTAAGTTTATTTTACCCAATTGGTTAAATAGCAAATAATATTATTTATCGATTGTTTATTCTATTTTTTAATTCGCCAAATCTTTGATTTTTTCTGAGGATTTAAGAAAAAACTATCTGTAAATAATAAAAAGTTTATCCCAAAAGTGATTGATGAACTGCAAGCAGACCAAAGTCCCCCCGAACTTCAGAACTGCTACCGATCAAGTACTTCCACAATCCTCCAGAAACTTGTGGAGCAAGACCATCAGTTCATCAAACAATTGGTTAACTTATGGGATTTGGCTTCATCACTACAGCGCAAGTGCTTGGAGATCCTTTGTGCGTGAAGTGGTTTAGATTCCCTATAAATAAAGAATATCATACATCTGGCCAATTTACTTGCGCTGATCAATTAATTTACAAAGAGTATTCGTGGTTACAATTAGTCATCATCTAAACAGCCTCAAAGCCGATAATTGCGTTATTCTGTTGTTGAAAGTTGAGAAAAATCGTCGATTTCTCTTTGGTGAGATATCTATATTGAGGACAGAAATTAAATCATTTGCCTCTTCACTTCCAGTTAGAATAGTCTGTCTACTCTTTTTACTCAAAGTCTTTTATATAGAATGATTGGGATTACTTTAAATCTATACAGAACTGTCTATTCTAAACTAACTTTATTCTCATTTTGCAATATTAATTTGCGTTATTGTTATCAGTTTTACTATTATTAATTAGAAAGGTTGATAGGATTTTGAAATCAAGGAACTCCAACAAGTTTCTGACAAAAATTACATATTAGAAGAGTCTGTCTTCTGATCAATTACAACTGGAGCAATCAGCCATGCCAATGAAGTTGTTTAAGTGCGACGAAACTATTCCCGAACGGGAGAAGCACATATATATTAAAGAGAAAGGAGAAGATACAACCCAGTTTCTCCCTAGCGCCCACGTCGAAACCATTCCCGGCTCATTATCTGAGCGCGGATGCAGTTATTGTGGTGCTAAATTAGTAATTGGTGGTGTCCTCAAAGACACTATCCAGTTGATACATGGGCCTGTAGGTTGTGCCTATGACACATGGCACACCAAGCGTTATCCCAGCGACAATGGCAACTTCCAACTCAAATATGTCTGGTCATCGGACATGAAGGAACAGCACGTTGTCTTCGGTGGTGAAAAGCTGCTGAAAAAAGCGATGCTGGAAGCCTTTGCCGAATTTCCTGACATCAAGCGGATGATGGTCTACACCACCTGCTCTACTGCTTTGATTGGCGATGATATCAAACCTGTGGTCAAAGAAGTCGAAAAAGAACTTGGTGATGTCGATATCTTCACTGTTGAGTGTCCGGGTTTTGCTGGGGTGAGTCAATCCAAAGGACACCACGTATTCAACATGGGGTGGATGACGGACAAGGTAGGAACCTATGAGCCGGAAATTACCAGCCCATATACTATCAATGTCATTGGTGACTACAACATTCAAGGAGATACCTTTGTCCTTGAAAAGTACATGGAAAAAATGGGTGTGCAAATTATTGCCCATTTTACTGGTAATGGTACTTATGACTCATTGCGTGGAATGCACAGAGCGCAGTTGAATGTGACTAACTGTGCGCGTTCTGCTGGGTATATTGCCAATGAGCTAAAGAAAAAATATGGCATTCCCCGGATTGATGTGGATACTTGGGGCTTTGACTATGCCAAGGAAGGGTTACGCAAAATCGGTGCTTTCTTTGGGATTGAAGATAGAGCCGAAGCTGTGATTGCTGAAGAAGTTGCTAAATATGAATCGAAGTTAGCTTGGTATAAGGAGCGCTTGACTGGGAAAAAGGTCTGTATTTGGACTGGTGGCCCAAGATTATGGCACTGGACTAAAGCGCTAGAAGACGATTTGGGGATGAAAGTGGTGGCGATGTCGTCCAAGTTTGGGCATCAAGAGGATTTTGAAAAGGTGATTGCCAGAGGTGAAGAAGGGACTATCTATATTGATGATGGCAATGAACTTGAGTTCTTCGAGGTGCTGGAGATGGTCAAGCCTGATTTGGTGTTGACTGGCCCGAGGGTGGGTGCATTGGTGAAGAAGTTGCATTTGCCTTATGTGAATGGTCATGGCTACCACAATGGCCCTTATATGGGTTTTGAAGGTGCGGTGAATATGGCACGCGATATGTACAATGCCATCTACTCCCCTTTGATGAAGTTGGCTAAGGATGATATCCGTGGTGGGCAAAATCTGCCAAGTACCAATGGTAATGGCAATGGCAACGGTAAAGGAACCAAAGAGCTATCTGAGCAAGTCGTTTCTTTAGTTCAACAGCAAGTTAAGGAAGCCACTTCACAGGTTAAACAGTCAGCTAAAGAAGTTGCACCACAGGTTCAACCACAAGCTAAGGAAGTTGCACCACAGGTTCAACCGCAAGCTAAAGAAGTTGTGCCACAGGTTCAACCACAAGCTAAGGCAACTGCACCACAAGTTCAACCGCAAGCTAAAGAAGTTGCGCCACAGGTTCAAGTGCAAGCTAAGGAAATCGCGTCATACATTCAAGAGCGAGCTGCGGAAGTCACAAAATTAATTCAAGAACGGTGTTTGTGGCAGTTTCACTCTCGTGCATGGGATCGGGAAGAAAACATCAATGGTGTTCTCAACAAGACCGCTCAAATCTTGACTGGAGAAAAGGTAGTTCTGGAAACCTTGATTGACAGAGGTTTTTATGCAGATGCGAAGATTCTTTCGGCTGACCTGGAAATTAGGTTTTCATGGTTAAATAGCATGGAGAACTCGCAAAAGAAGGCTGTACTGGAAGCTGTTAAGGGAATGCTGGTCGATATTGTAATAACCAAGTCGAAGAATGGTGAATTGCATTATTCGCTTTATTAAAGCAATTAGATCGGTAATTCAACCGAACTAGGACTTACCCAAAGGTAAGGAAAACAAACCACAGAGAACGCAGAGATCACGGGGGAATGAGAGTTTGAGAGGGTTTTTGCGTAAGTCCTACAAACGAACGGCGTTGTTGAATTGGAGCATGAATTAGAGTCAAGTCATCCTGTTAGTGTTTGTGCAGAAATTTTCTTACAGAGTAGAGACTTGCAGAGTAGAGAGCGATGCCTACGGCAAGCTAACGCTGCGACGGGCTACACCAAAAGCATTGCTAAGAAACGTAGTGTCCGCATAGTGTCTGACTACAGAAGCATCTCATCTAGCTTTCAAGATTTTCACGAAATTCAATTCTACTTTTCTTCTGTAATCGATGCTATGAGTAGCTTGCTTCTTGGTTGGATGCAGTTTTAGCTCGCCACAGACATCGCTCCACTTTCTTAAGCTCAAAAAGACAACTCATATCTTCGTTCAGCAACGCTAAACAAAATCACGCAATTTTTTACCACATAGGAGTCAAGAGAATGTCTTTAGTCGTAAAACAGAAAGAACGCAAGGGAATCATCAATCCTATATTTACCTGTCAGCCTGCTGGGGCTGAATACGCTTCCATTGGAATCAAAGATTGTATTCCCCTGGTGCATGGAGGACAAGGATGTAGTATGTTCGT